>JAZQVF010000188.1:0-4084 GCA_045631675.1 Candidatus Stercoripulliclostridium sp. | reverse complement strand
GAAATACGTTTTTTGAAAGAGTTTCTCATATAGACCTCCTATTTCCCCTTGTTACAAATTATATCACAATAGAGTATGCCATTCAATAGCAATATTATTAAATATTGACAGTTTTTTTGTTAGTGGTATAATATAAGTATCCTTAAAAAAGGAGTTAGAAATGGAAAACCCAAACGAAAATAGTGAATTAATGCTTGGCTTAAGTTTAGAAGAAGTTGAAGCGCGCGTAAAAGAAGGTAAAGTTAACGGAGACCAAAACGTTAAAACAAAGAGTATAGCACAAATAATACGCACCAATTTTATAACCTTTTTTAACCTATTGTTTGTAGCAATAAGCGTAATACTTCTATTTTTTGTTCCTAAGAATTTGGATGGAATAAGCAACTTTGGTTTCTTAGTAATAGTAATATCCAACCTATTTATAGGCATATTCCAAGAACTAAAAGCAAAACGCACCATAGATAAACTTTCGCTTTTGAGCGCTCCTAAGGTAACGGCAATAAGAGGGGGCGAAAAGGTCAACATTGCTCTTAAAGATATTGTACTTGACGACCTAATTGAACTTTCACAAGGCTCGCAAATATGTGCTGACGCCGTTGTCGTAAGTGGCGCACTTGAAGTAAACGAAAGCCTAATTACAGGGGAGAGTGACCCTGTTACAAAGGCAGTAGGAGATGAACTTTTAAGTGGTAGTTTTGTAATAAGTGGTACTGCAATAAGCAAGGTTATCCACGTAGGACAAGACAATTATGCAACCAAAATTACCGCAGGCGCTAAGAAGTTAAAGGCACAAAATAGCGAGATAGCAAACTCACTTATGAAATTCATAAAGATTATGAGTTTTATTCTCGTGCCACTTGGAATAGCGCTATTCTCCGTTAAGTATTTTGCCCAAAAGAATGAACTTAACGATACCGTTCTAACGGTTATGGGAACCCTAATCGGCATGATACCAAGTGGGCTTGTTGCGTTAACAAGCGCAGTTTTCTGCGTGTCGGTGGTTAAACTTTCTCGCCATAATGCTTTAGCACAGGACCTATACTGCTCTGAGATTCTTGCTCGCACGGACGTGCTTTGTCTTGACAAAACGGGTACTATCACCGAGGGCAAAATGGAAGTTGTTGAGATAGTTGAAAAGGGTGCTAATAAGCAAGAAATAATGCTTTCTCTTGCATCTCTCGTTGGCAACGTAGGAGACACTAACCCAACGGCTCTTGCAGTAAAAGACTATACGGAAGATATAAAGGACTACGAGAAAGCAACCTCAATCGTACCTTTCAGTTCGGCTCGTAAATATAGTGGTATGAATCTAAACGGCTCTTCTCTAATAATGGGTGCAACGGAGTTTATTTTTAAGGATATGCCCATTGAGTTAAAGGAAGAAATAGAAGGTTATTCTTCCAAGGGTATGCGCGTAATAGCAGTTGCAAAGGGTGCAACGGAAATGGTAGATAACGCACTACCAAGTGAAATAAAGTTACTTGGTTTAGTACTTATAGCCGACAAGATAAGGGCAGAGGCAAAGGATACTTTAAACTTCTTTAAGGAGCAAGGTGTTACCATTAAGATTATTTCAGGTGATAATCCGGTAACGGTAAAGAGTGTTGCAGCAAGAGCAGGGCTTGAAGATGCAGAAAACTACGTTGATGCAAGCACCTTAGTAACGGAAGAAATGGTATACGATGCAGCAGAAAAGTACACTATTTTTGGAAGAGTATCACCAGACCAAAAACTTATGCTTGTAAAGGCACTTAAGGCAAAAGGACACGTAGTTGGAATGACGGGCGATGGTGTAAACGACGTACTTGCTTTACGCGAAGCAGACTGCTCAATAGCCGTTGCGAGTGGCTCTGATGCAAGTAAAAACGTAAGTAAACTCGTACTTCTTGACGACAATTTTGCAAGTATGCCTAAAGTAGTAGCAGAAGGAAGAAGGTGCATAAACAACCTTCAAAGAAGTGCTGCATTATTCCTAATTAAGACACTTTACAATTGTGCGTTTGCATTCCTATTTATGATACTTTCAGCAGACCTACCATTCCTACCTAAGAACTTAACGCTTGTAGGATACATAACCATTGGTCCCCCTGCATTTATACTTGCATTAGAGCCTAATAGGGAGATAGTAAAGGGAAGATTTATGCCAACGGTAATAAGGAATGCAATTCCTTGCTCACTCGCAATAGTAATTGCCACGTTAGCAATATATCTTTCAGCGCCTGCCTTAAACCTTACGAGCGCACAAATATCCACTATATGTGTAATAGTAACGGTAGTTATAGGTCTTGCAAACATAGTAAAACTATGTATCCCATTCACCAAGATTCGCATTGCGCTAATATCATTCCTAACGATATTCTTCGTAGCGTGTTTCTTCGTACCATTTGCGCGCACGTTGTTCGGCTTATGTGAAGAATACACCCTTGATATGCTAATTCTCGGCCTTCCTGTAGCGATAGGTGGAATAGGCTTATACGTAGGCTTCTACTTTGCGCTAAAGCATATCCCTCAAAAGTGGCTTGATGCAATTAGTAGATTAATGGAAACTACAAAAACCAAACTCAAGTCTATTTTCACACTCAAAAAAGCAAAATAAACGTAACAACTCAAAATAAAAACGGAGCATTTGCTCCGTTTTTTATTAGGTTAAAATACTATCAAAAGTTTCTCCAAAAATCTCGCAAAGATGCGCAAGCATTTGGAAACCAGGCTCACACACACCCTTTTCCCATGCACTAATGGTGCGCTGGTCAACACCGACTTTGTCGGCAAGTTCCTTTTGTGTTATACCATTGCTCTTGCGTAAGGTCTTCAGATTTTCTGCAAACAATATTTTTCTCATACTTGCACTATACCAATATTTTTAGTATAATCCTTGAAATACCAAAAACTTTGGTATATAATGTTAATATCAATTGAATTGGAGGACAAAAATATGGGATTTTTAAACTATATTACAGAAAATGTAAAAGACTTAGCTAAAGATATAGTAGTTGATACTGCTAAAGTAGCGGTTAGTTGTGCCATTGATAAGCACTTAGAAAAAAAAGAAATGAAAAGAAGAAAAAGGATGAGATTAGTTTTATGTATTTTCCTTGGTTTTTTAGGCGCTCATAGATTTTATGATAAACAGTTTTTGATTGGACTTTTATATCTTTGCACTGGTGGTTTATTTTTTATTGGTTGGTTTAGGGATATATTCCAATATTTTAAAGCACAAGATGAGAATGAATAATATTAGTGAAGTTTAAAAACAAGAATATAAACAAGGTTGTGATTGAGACATAATATTAAATTATACTTCGCGAAAATTACAAAGAATCTTGTAAGAAATTAAAAAGGAGTTATTATTATGAACAACAAAGAATTGCAAATTACCGAAAAACAGGCACTATCTGAATTAGAAGGAAGGTATAGTAGGGCTGAGGAAATCTTAAAGGATATTAACTTAACGTTAGATCTTGTCGCAAATGCTGAAAAGCAGGCAGAAGAAATAATTGAAAAAGGCAAGAAAATCGGGGACAAGATTAAAACTTTTATAAACTTAGTCAAAGATTATGCGAAAAAAGAATATACACAAATACCATACAAGAGTATAGTGGCAATTGTAGCTGCAATAATATACTTTGTAAACCCTGGCGATATTATACCAGATGTTATACCAGGTTTTGGTCATATAGATGATTTTACTGTAATAACTTTATGTTATAAAATAATTGATTTAGATATCAAAGCTTATAAAGAATGGAAAGACATAAAAGAGCAAGAGGAAAACTAAGATAATGAAAAGCTCCCCGAGTGGGGAGCTTTTATTGTTGGTATTTTATTTCCAAGGAATGGTTGCGAGGTGATTTTCTTTAAGGATTTCAACAAGTAAATCTTTGCAGTCTATTACGGTTATTACTGCATATACGAGTATGCCTATGAGTATAGCGTTTCCAAGGGTGAATAGGGTAAGATTAATCTTGTTAGGCAGGTGCTTTATTATTATATGGTAAATGCCCCAACCTAAGAAACAACCTATGGTATTCATAATAAGGTCGCTTGGAGTAAAGCCACCGATAAGGGTGCAGAATTGCGTTAT
>JAZQVF010000187.1:0-10191 GCA_045631675.1 Candidatus Stercoripulliclostridium sp. | reverse complement strand
ATTCATCACCAACACCGTTAAGTGCAGACAAAAATGATGCATATAGTTGTGGGAATAAAATTAGGAATGCAATCAAAATTGGCGCAGTTTTGGCACTCATCCAAATTAATGCAAGTAAGATAATCGACATCGTTGGCACTGATCTTAAAATGACAATGATGGGATTAAATACTTTTCCTACTTGTGGAATAACGTAGGCAATAATAGAAAAGACTACGGCAAGTGCAAACGATATTGAGAAACTAATTAAAGTCCTAAGTATGGTATTTGCTACTGCAGTCCAAAAACTATTAGTAATGAACAAGTGAAAGAACTTAGTAATGGCCTCAGCAGGTGTAGGCAATACCATATCAACGTTAACGATTTTAGCAAGAATAAACCAAACAAGTAGGAACAGGCCTACCCCCATTAGGGGATAGACCACGTTCAAATATTTAACGGTTTTCTTTCTAAATTCGTTTAGCGTCATAAGTTAGATAATGTAGAAAAATTGGTCGTTTGGCATACTGCCACCAACGGTTTGGGGATTAAAACCGTAAAGTGCGCTTAAATACACGTTTACACTATTTTTAGCATTAAATGCATCAATAATGCTTATATTGCATTTGTTAACCATATCGCTTGTTAGAGTTGCTAAACTCGTTGAGCCGGCACTTACCAAAGCGGTTGCAGCATCGGTAGCATTGTTTTTTACCCAATCTGCACTATCGGTTAATCTATCAACAAACCAACTTAAAAACTCGTCGTGTTCCCCGTTTGCAATTGAGTTATTTACAAATACGCTTGCTTGTGGGAATCCGTTGGTAGTGTTAGTTACTTCATTCCATAGGTCTTGAATTGAGAAAATGGTTGAAGTACCTGCCTTTGAATTTGCATTAGTTACTGCAGGTTCACCCATTATACCAAACTTAGCAACCCCTTGCTTTAACAAAGGAATTAGTTCAGGGCCACCTGAAACGTATCTAAGTGCAACGTAATCTGCGCCTTCAGTTTCAGTAATTTGATAAGGGATATCATAGTAATCAAGAATATATCTAAAGGTTAAATCAGGAGTTGCACCTTGTCCAATATTATAAACGGTTTGACCTTTTAGAGATTCAAGTTTATCTCTCGTGCTAACCCCTACTACTTCACCCTTTCCAACCATATATAAAGCACCTTGAACTGCAGTAGCGAGAAGTTTATATTTTCCATTTGCTTTTGTATATTGAGTAGCACCTGCATTTGTTGGTGCAATTGCAATGGTAGCCTCACCGCTTGCAAGCCTTGCGCCAATACCTTCAGAACCGGTTACAACTTCATAATTGATTTTATAACCGTCAAAAGTTGGATTGTCTTTAACTAATTTTGCTATAGCAATCGCAGGACTTCCATCCGGCACACAAACGTTGATAGTTATTGGTTCACCTTCAGTGTTAGTATCATTACATCCAACAACGGTAAACAAAGCAAGTGAGCCAATTAGTAATACGACTATGATAGATAAAATTTTCTTAAACATAACTCTACTTCCTTTTTATTCAATTTCTATATTTGTGACTGCACTTTTTACAGTTACGTTGGATAATCTACCCAACTTTCCGCTTAGCGCAGATATTTTTTCATTTTCTCCTTCAACAAAGACACTTATGGCTTGTATTCCATGTTCCCTATCAGGTACACCCATTCTACCAAGTATTATGTCACTAAATTCAGAAAGTAATTTTTGCACTTCCATTACTATGGATTTATCCTTAACGATAATTGCAATTATACCAACTTTTTTCATAAAAAAGCCTCCTTCAACGCGGAAAGAGGCTACGATAATTAGAGTATACAACAATAATTTAGTTGTCCATAATTACAAGCTTACTCTCCGAGCGTGTCATCGATTCAGGTTGTCTATGTGATTATTATAAATTATAACAATTTAAATGTCAATAGTTTCTCAGTAACTCTGTGATATATCCTAATAGAATCAGTATCAATGGAAACTTTCAATATTTCAGGAATATTATTAGCAATAAAGGTATCTCCGGCAACGTTTATATAAGCAAATTGACCATTCCCTATATATTCCTTGTGAGCGACCTTAAATAAACTCCCCTTTTCATCTTCCTTTAAACGGTAGGTTATAATTACTTCATTTTCTAAGTAATCATCTATAGCAATTTTAACGTCATCAATTTCAACTATACCATTAATTACGCCGGAAACAAGGCTACATTTATATGGATTAACAAGTTTCTCAACGGTGAAGGTTTGTGGGTTGTTTAGAAGATTATCAGGAGTGTCGTATTGATGCAAACTTCCGTTATCTAAAACTAAAACCTTATCCCCAAAGGAAAAAGCCTCTTCAACACTATCGGTTGTTAAAATCACGTTACCGTTAATACTTTTAAGTTTAGGAAGGAATTTTCTAAACAAATCCTTTCGTTCTTGCCCGTTGACGATAGCAAAAAGATTGTCTATCATCGTTAAAGCACAATCTCTAAGAGAAAGTCTTGCTAACGCTAAAGCGATTATTTCGCCCTCAAACAACCTAAAAGCATACTCTTTGTAAAATGGCTCAAGGCCATACTCTTTCAAAGCGTTGTAGGCTAAAATAAAGCGCTCGTCTTTGTCAACCTTTCGTATCTTGAGTGGGTATTCAAGATTATATTTAACGGTACGCTTTCTAATTAAGCCCCCGTCATCATAAACTAAACGAACATCTCTATCTTTTGGTTTTAAATTAGTTAAGTCCTTACCGTCAAGCACGATACTACCACCGGTTGCAGGGAAAAGTCCTGCTATACATTTAACGAGGGAAGTTTTACCTCCCCCGTCTTTAGATAGCACGGCAATTTGTTCTCCGTTGTTGACCGTTATAGTTAGGTCGTTGATGGCTTTAGTACCGTAAAAATATGTTTGTTCTAAATTCTTTAATTCAAGCATTAAACGATATAATTTTCGCTCTTCTTAGGACGTGCATTTAATTCTGCAGCCTTTTCTTCATATCCTGCTCTACCTAAAAGTGCATAGGTAGCGTTCTTACCTTCTTCTACACCAGGTTGATTAAAGGTGTTAATGTCAAACATAGCACCGATATAAGCAGTTTGTAGCATAAAGAAGAACATTAATTGACCGATAGTATGAGCATTTACTTCTGGAAGAATAATCATATTGTTTAGACGATTATTCTTAGTAAGTGCATACTCGGTTGCATACATTTCAGAAGTAATGAGTTCATTAAGAGTATGTCCACTTAAGAATGAAACGCTTGGGAAATCTTCACAACCACCTGCAATAACAACTTCAGCGCGATACTTTTCTACTCCGATAATAGTAACTACCTTGTCAAATGGACCTTCGGTGTAAAGTTGAACTTGACTATGTTGGTCGGTAACACCGAGTGCTTTTACAGGAGTTTGACCTACGTAAACTTTTTCACCCTTATTATTAACTGCTTTACCTAAAGATTCGCCCCAAAGTTGGCAATACCAGTCTGCCATAAGTTTAAGGGAATCTGCATAAGGCATCATAACTGAAATATTTTTGCCTTTTTGAATAGCGATATATTGAAGAGCAGCGGCAACGAGCGCAGGATTGGATTTGAAATCAGACTTACGACATAGTTTATCCATATGAGCGCAACCCTTAAGCATTTCTTTAATATCAATACCAAGAACTGCAGCAGGAAGTAGACCTACGGGACAAATTTCACTAAATCTGCCACCAACACCATCAGGAATAACGAAAGTCTTTAGATTTTCCTTTTTAGCAATCTTGATGAGATTTCCGTTCTTTGCATCAGTAGTAGCAATGATGTGTTCGTTGGCCTTATCGCCATACTTTTCCTTAAGAAGGTTCATTATGATTAGATATTGGCTCATCGTTTCAGAAGTTGAACCACTCTTGGTAATAACGTTAAACACGGTCTTATCAAGGTCCAAAATATCAAACAATGATTTCATTCTTTCTGGGTCAACGTTGTCTTCTACGTAGAACTTAGGTGCTTTTCTTTGGTTTCTCTTAAGTTCATTGTGGCGAAGATGACATAGTGCTTGGAAAACAGCCATTGGGCCAAGCGCAGAACCACCGATACCTAACACTACGAATGCATCGCAATTGCGTCTAACGATTTTTGCAGTGTTAATTACGTCTTTTACTACGTCTGCTTGGTTATATGGAAGTTCGCTCCAACCCATCATTCCGGTGCCACGGTTTAACTTAAAATAGGTGTGAGCTTGAACTGCTAAGTTCTTAGTAGATGCCAATTCCTTGTCGCTAATACCTTCTTTAGCGCCAACGTAAGTAGACATCATATTGTTGTAATCAAATTTAATTGATGCGTATTCTTTCTTCATTTGAACTCCTTATTACCCTTTATGGGCAGTTATTACACATTTTTGTAAATATTCGTAACTTTGCTTAACTTCATCAAAGTTATCGTAATTTCTTGCATATAGTTCCATCAATACAGGTCCGTCGTAACCAACGTCCATAAGTTTGCGGAATAAGTCGGTAAAGTCAACCGTTCCTTTTCCGGGCAAGGTTAAACTGCCGTCTTCAAAGTAATCGCACAAGTGAACGTTAACAAGACTTTTATCCATAACCTTAATATATTCTTCAACAGGAATTTTTGACTGCATTGCTTGCTTAATATCAAGTGTCGTTTTGACGTCAACGTATTCCCTTAATCTCTTGAAATACTCAGGTGAGTTGAAGAACGTCCAGTGAACGTTTTCGTATGCAATTTCAGCATCACTATACTCGTGCATAATACCATTTAATTCATTAAGTCTCCTACCTATCCACTCGTAATTAATATTATACGGTGTTTTTTTCATCATAGGAATGCCGTGAAAGGTATAATATTTTGCGCCAAGTAATGCTGCGGCCTCTGCTGCTTGACGGAAAAAGAACTCACAATCCTCGCGTGTGCGATCTTGTTGGTTAAACAATTCTCCTTCGTATTGTAAGTTTAATGTATGTATGCTATGAATGTCAAGTTTTCCTTTGCGTTCAAGTAGCAAATTAACAAACTCCTTCCGGTATTCCCGGAAGGTAGTTAAAAAAATTTCACATGTCTCAACCCCCATAGAGTTAAGAATGTCTAAAGTGTCCTCCGTATAAGATTTTAAAAAGAAGGACGCTGTTGATATTCCAACTTTCATAAATTTTAATATTCAGGGGTTAATAGACCGTAATCTCCATCATGGCGCTTGTAAACAACGGAAACTTTGTTGTTTTCAGCATTAACGAATACGTAGAAGTCGTGGTCAAGAAGTTCAAGTTCAGCAATTGCTTCATCTACGGTTACGATAGAAATATTAAAGTTTTTAACTTTAACAACTTTGCCTGCTTTTTCTTCTTGAGCAATTTCCTCCTCTTCTATTTCAATTGGAGCAACCTTCTTAGATTGTTTTGAAATCAATCTATCACGATACTTAGCAATTTGTCTTTCAAGTTTTGGAATTAGAAGGTCAATATTGTCATACATATTTGCAGAAGTTACTTCGCTTCTAACAAGTTGTCCTGCAAAATTAATGGTGATTTCCATCGTGTATTTATCTTTACCAACGGTTGAAAGTTTAATTTTTGCGGATGCTTCATCTTGGAAAAACTTGTCAAATTTTGAAAGTTTCTTCTCAATAACAGAAACAAGACGATTGCCTTCATTGTAGCCTTTAGAAATTAGTTCGATACGCATAGAAGTGCCTCCTTTGGTTATTTTATATTAAATACGATTTCGCCATCTATTACGTCAACGGTTACGTCGGATTCATTTGTAATTCTACCGCTTATGATTTCTTCACTTAATTTATCTTCAAACACCTTCTGCACTGCTCTTTTTAATGGTCTCGCACCATATTCAAGATCTGTTCCGTGTTCAAGAAGATAATCTAATACGGCTTGGGTGTAGGTAAGATTTATACCTTTGTCTCTAAGTATTTTTACGATACTTCCTATCATAATTCCTGAAATTTTTTCAAGAGAATCTTTGTCAAGCCTGCGGAAAATAATTATATCGTCAATTCTATTAATGAATTCAGGGTTCATTGCCTCTTTTAAGGCTTGCAGTTGTTTTTCCTTCATGCTCTCATAATCGCTTGCAGGCTCAATAGCGGCTCCGAAACCAACTCTTTTCATTTTGGCAATATCTCTTGCACCGATATTAGAAGTCATAATAATAACGGTATTCTTAAACGATACAACCCTACCGTGACTATCCGTCAATCTGCCTTCATCAAGGATTTGTAACAAAAGATTAAATACGTCAGGATGCGCTTTTTCAATTTCATCAAATAGCACTACGGAGTAAGGTTTTCTTCTAACTTTTTCAGTTAATTGACCACCTTCGTCATAACCTACGTATCCAGGTGCAGAGCCTATCAAACGCGAAACGTTAATCTTTTCCATATACTCGCTCATATCAATACGAATGAGCATATTTTCATCGCCAAACATACTTTCTGCAAGCGCTTTTGTCAGTTCAGTTTTACCAACGCCAGTTGGTCCAAGAAACATAAACGTGCCTATAGGTTTTTTTGGATCTTTTAGACCTGCTCTTGCACGTTTAATTGCACGAGAAACGGCGTTAACGGCCTCGTCTTGCCCTATTACTCTCTTCTTGATTTCACCCTCTAATTGGAGGAGTTTGGCGCTCTCTTCTTCAGTTAGATTAGAAATTGGAATATTAGTCCACTCAGAAATTATCTCTGCAATCTGTGCTTCATCAATTGAAAGTGTAGCACTCGTGATGTCTTGACCCCATTTAAGTTTTTCTTCTTTAATTAAAGCATCAATGTTGTCACGTTCTTCTTTTAAGCCGTTAGCCTTAACAAAATCTTCTGCTTTAGTTGCTTGTATAATACTCTCATTCAAAATTGCTCTCTTATTTTCAAGGTCAACTATTTCGTTTGGAGTAACCATAGCACTAACTCTCATTTTTGATGCCGCCTCATCAATGGCATCAATAGCCTTGTCGGGAAGATATCGGTCTGCAACGTATCTATCAGATAAAGTTGCGGCAGCAACAAGCGCTTCATCAGTGATTTGTACCTTATGGTGTGATTGATATTTATCTCTAATTCCCTTTAAGATTTGAATAGTATCTTCAACCGTTGGTGGGTCAATCATAATTGGCTTAAACCTGCGTTCAAGGGCAGCGTCTTTTTCAATATGTTTGCGATACTCGTCAATTGTAGTCGCGCCAATTGTAGGAATATCTCCCCTTGCAAGCAAAGGTTTTAAGAGATTTGCAATGGTTGCACCACCATCGTTATCGCCAACCGACATAATCATATGCATTTCATCAATGAATAAAATAGTTTTGTCGTCTTCAAGTTCTTTAAGCATTGCTTTAAAACGCTCTTCAAACTCTCCCCTAAATTTAGTGCCGGCAACGAGTGAGCCAACGTCAAGCGCGAAAATTCTCTTATCTTTTATTATAGATGGAACTTTCCCCATCGCAATTGCTTGCGCAAGACCTTCAACGATAGCCGTTTTTCCAACGCCGGGCTCACCTATAATTAAAGGATTGTTTTTAGTTCTTCTTGAAAGCACTCTAAGAACCTGTTCAATCTCTTTATCTCTGCCAATAACGGGGTCGTATTTACCTGCGCGTGCATTAGCAGTCATATCAATGCCAAATGCTTTTAATTCATCGCTAATTTCGTTGTTGTCGCCACCATCTTCAGTTTTCTTGGTTTTTTTCTTTTGTTGTGACTTGTCTATGGTAGATGGTTTTAGATCTAATTTAAATATAGGCATACCTTTGTTAGATTCAAAACCCGTTTCAAAAACGGATTTTATGAGCCCCATTATATCTTGGAGTTCATCATCTTCACTCTTATCATTCATACCTATACCATTAGCAGTCATACTTTCTACTATAGGCTTAATTTCTGTAGTACCAATGTTGAATTTTTGTAAAATTTTTGCAGCGCCACAACTCTTATCAAGTGTTAAGCCTAAGAGTAAATGTTGCGTATCAAAAAGATCATAGCCACTGCGCTCTGCAAAAGTTGAGGCATAACTCATTGTTCTACGAACTTGTTCTCTAACTAAAATTGGATTAATTGATTCAGAATGTATCTCATTTAGAGAATGATAAACGGTTTCCTTATCAACTTTAAGTTGCTTTAAAATATCGTAAGCATAGGTGTTTTCTACGGTAACGATAGCCGCAAGGATATGTTCAGTTGCTAAATTTCTTTGTAGACGTGTAGCAAACTCACGCGCTTTTTCAAGCACTTTTTCTACGTCTGAAGTATATCTGTTGATTATCATAATATTATTTTGAGTTTCCTTTTATAAAAGCAATTAGTTGATCCTTTAACACGGGATCACGAAGAGCAAATTCAATGTTTGCTTTCAAAAAACCAAATTTGCTACCCATATCATAACGTATGCCATCAAATATATAGGCATAAACGTTAGTTTCCTTTGCCATTAAGTCAATCGCTGATGGTAAATATACTTCCCCATTTACGACGGGTTTAGTCCTAACGATATAATCAAAGATGTCAGGAGTTAACAAAAATCTACCAAGAGAGGTTACGTTTGAGCAAATATTTTCAATAGAAGGCTTTTCTTGGAACCCTTTAATTAAAACGTACTTTCCCTTTTGCTCAACAACGTCCATAACGCCGTAATTAACGGCTTCTTCTTTAGGCATAACTTGACAACCAACTATGGGTGCGCCCGTTGTTTCATAAGCATTAATCAACTGCTTAGCAACCGGCAAAGATGGATTATAAATTACGTCATCGGGAAACAACACTAAAAACGGTTCGTTTCCGGTAAAATTTTTACAAAGTTCAATTGCTTTTGCAGTACCATTCATTTCAGGTTGCAAAAGGAAGGTGAATTTAACGTCTTTAAATTTGTTAATTAATGATAGTTTTTCTTGTTTATGCGCCTTAATAAGTGCATTTTCAAGAGTAACGTTACTGCCAAGATAGTTTAATATCGCTTCCTTACCACGAGAAATAACGATACAAATATCATCAATACCGCTTGCCAAACATTCTTCAATAACGAAGTCTATACTTGGTCTATCTAAAATAGGCAACATTTCTTTAGGCACAGCCTTTGTAATTGGTAAAAACCTTGTGCCGAAACCTGCTGCTGGAATAATTGCTTTACTTACTTTTTTCATATTTCCTACCTTGTACTCTTATTATATACTAATAGAAAATAAAAATCAATATGCAACTTTACAGGATTTGGTATTTACATTTTTATAAAAATAGATTATAATCAAAGAAGTTAAGACATTTTAAAATAAATGGAGACTTGAAATGAGTGATGAAATCAATGAAATTAAAACTCAAAAGCAAGAGAATTTGACCCCCGAACAACAAAAACTTAAAAAGAAGCAAGAGATAATTAGAGCGGTTAAATTCGTTCTGTTTTCCGCTTCTGCTGGTATAATACAGTTTGCATCGTGTACTATATTGTTTGAATTTATAAAACTTCAATACGTATGGTCTTACATAATTTCCGTTGTTTTGTCGGTTATATGGAATTTTACTTTTAATAGAAAGTTCACCTTTAAATCGGCAAGTAACGTTCCTATCGCAATGTTGAAAGTATTTGCTTTCTATCTTGTATTTACTCCCGTTTCAGGACTATGGAGTTGGGCACTTGAAGATTTATGCGGATGGAACGAATACTTAGTTTTAGTACCTACTATGCTAATCAATATGGTAACTGAATATCTCTACTGCACTTTCTACGTATTTAAAAATTCAATGAATACGAATAATCTTGGAAAAAAAGAAAAAGAGGCACTTGCACAAGCTGGAAAAAGGGATGAAACCATCGGTGATGTGGAGCAAGAAAAGGAAGAAACGGTAGAATAATCATTCTTTTAAATGTAAAAGACGGGAGCAATCCCGTCTTATTATTTGTTGACAAAGCAATTTTTAGAGTATACAATTTAAATGTACGCGGTCGTGGCGGAATTGGCAGACGCGTAAGATTCAGGCTCTTATGAAGTAAAATTCATGCAAGTTCAAATCTTGTCGACCGCACCATTAGCTAAAGCGAGCCTATATACGACTTTGCTTTAGCTAAATTTTAGTTAGGGAATAAATTATATGGAATGGTTTAATCTATACGGACTAATTTTTATAATATTAATCTTAATTCCCAACATATCGTATAAAAATGCAATGAATTAAATTTCTGCAATAACTTCAATTTCTACTTTTACACCTT
>JAZQVF010000186.1:0-13229 GCA_045631675.1 Candidatus Stercoripulliclostridium sp. | reverse complement strand
TGTTAGTCACGTTTCCGTTTATATGTTAAAGTTATCAAGCGGTGTTAAAATGCAAAGAGACATAGATAGAGGCACTCTTAAATTGCCCGACGATGATCTCACCGTTGATTTTTATGATAAGGCATACGATATACTAAAGGCTAACGGATTTGAAAGATATGAAATTAGTAATTTTGCAAAAAAAGGTTACGAGTGTAAACATAATTTGAAGTATTGGAATAGAGAAGATTACATAGGACTTGGTGCTGCTGCACACGGTTTTATTGATGGTTATCGTTATTTTAATCCTTCAAATATTACCGACTATATTAATGGTGTCAATTTTGGCAAGGGTAAGGTTGATACTCAAATAGTTGAATATAATGATGCCATCTTTGAAAAAATAATGCTTGCACTTAGACTAAGAGAAGGCCTTAATGTTAAAGATTTTAACGAAGAATTTCACACTGATTTTGAAGAAAAATATTCTAAACAACTTTTTTCCCTTAGAAATTTTCTAAATATAACTAATGGTTTTATTAAAATAAAAGATGAATTCTTGCTTTTAGAAAGCGCTATCGCGCGCGAATTTTTAGATTAGTAAAAAATTTTGAATTTTTTTGTTGACATTGGATATACTTTAACATATAATATTTTTAGCACTCAATATGAAAGATTGCTAACAGTTGTTAATCTCAAGTGCTAAATAGGTGTTAAATGCAAAATAGATTATCCGAAAGAAAACATAACATATTAAAGGCCGTTGTTGAGGAATATATAAAGGATGCCCAACCCGTCTCTTCAGGTGGAATACAAAAAAAATATTTTTCTGAGATAAGTTCCGCAACCATTCGTTCAGAACTTGCCGCTCTTGAAGATATGGGGTATCTCATTCAGCCACACACTTCAGCCGGTCGACGTCCTACCCCTAAGGCTTATAAATATTATGTTAAGCATTTCGTTGATAGAGCACCTTTAAAGAAAGAGGACGTTGCTTTAATTGATGCTACTTTCGCTGCAAAATTTAGTGCTGTTGAAGATATCGTTAAGACTACTGCCAAAGTTATTAGCGACGTTACCAATTATACTTCAGTAATTGTAATAAAAAATATAAACAAAGTAACGATTAAAGAAATTAAATTAGTTGGACTTGATGAACATTCAATTTTAGTTATTATAATTACTGACTCAGGCATTATACGAGATAAAGTAATTACTTTGAATAATTTCGTTGATGATGAATTTGTTTCAAGTGCATCATTATTATTAAATAAAATTTTCTCAAATAAGAAGGTCGGTGAACTTGATAATTCTGAACTATTAGTACAAAAAGAACTTAGTGAGTTTAGAGAACTTTTCGACAACGTTATCGGTATTCTAAATGCTTATTGTGAACGCACGGACGAAGACGTTTATATGGAAGGGGCAAGTAAATTGCTGAATTATCCAGAGGCTAACTTAGAAAGTGCTAAAAATTTTTTAAGCGTAATTGATAACAAGGCTATGGTTGCTGATCTTATCGAAGATGCTGAAGACATAGAATTTAGTGTAAAGATTGGGCGTGATGAAACGGCAGGTATGGAGAAATGCGCCGTTATTACTGCAAAATATCTTGTTAACGGCAAAGAACTTGGTCACGCTGGTGTAATTGGCCCAGAAAGAATGGATTATCAAAACGTTATGTCGGTTTTATCGTATATAGGTGATGCTTTAAATGCAGTAATAAAGAATAAAGGAGACGATGATGTCAAAGAAAAATAAGGAATTCACAAACGAAGAAGTTAGTGAAAACGTAAGTGAAAATGAAAAAAATGAAACATTGGACGTTGAGAATATAGATCTTGTTGCTCTTGCTCAAACGAAAATGGAAGAATATAAAGCAGATGCTCAAAGAATTCAAGCGGAATTTGATAATTATCGTAAACGTAACGTAGAATCTGTTAAGCAAGCGAGATTAGATGGTGGAAACGACGTTGTATTAGCAATGCTTCCCGTTTTAGATACCGTTGAAATTGCTATCAATATGATTGGAGATGAGGCAACTAAGTCTGGCGTTCAACTTATAGAAAAGAAATTTCACGAAGTATTTGCTAAATTCGGTGTTACTGCGATAGATGCATTAAATACTGAATTTGATCCTAATCTACATAATGCAATTATGCAAGTAGAAGATGACGAAAACTCAGGTAAAGTAGTTGAAGTTTTACAAAAGGGTTACATTCGTGATGGTAAAGTAATAAGAC
The DNA here is from genome assembly GCA_045631675.1 of Candidatus Stercoripulliclostridium sp. Classification (GTDB taxonomy): domain Bacteria; phylum Bacillota; class Clostridia; order Christensenellales; family DTU072; genus Stercoripulliclostridium_A. Next base: position 11,007 of record JAZQVF010000186.1, on the reverse strand, counting down.
CTGCTATGGTAAAAGTAGCAAACTAATATAAAATCTGTAAATTATTTAAGGAGAAATATATATGTCAAAAATTATAGGTATTGACCTTGGTACAACTAATTCTTGCGTAGCCGTTATGGAAGGCGGTGAAGCAACTGTTATCGCCAACGCAGAAGGCGCACGTACTACCCCTTCAGTTGTTGGGTTTGCTAAAAATGGTGAAAGACTTGTTGGTCAACTTGCTAAAAGACAAGCTGTTGTAAATCCTGCAAAAACCGTTGCATCTATTAAGAGAGAAATGGGTACTAATTATAAAGTTCAAATTGATGACAAGAGTTATACCCCTCAAGAAATTTCTGCAATGATTCTTACTAAACTTAAGAATGATGCAGAATCTTACGTTGGACAAAAAATCACTCAAGCAGTAATTACTGTTCCTGCTTATTTCTCAGATAGTCAACGTCAAGCAACTAAAGATGCTGGTAAAATCGCAGGCCTTGAAGTTCTCCGTATAATCAACGAGCCTACTGCTGCAGCACTTGCTTATGGTTTAGATAAGGGAGAAAGCAATCAAAAGGTTCTCATTTATGACCTAGGCGGTGGTACTTTTGACGTTTCTATTCTTGAACTTGGTGATGGCGTATTTGAAGTTTTAGCAACCAATGGTAACACTCGTCTCGGTGGCGATGACTTTGATAACGTTATTATGAATTGGATTGTTGATGAATTCAAAAAGAGTGAAGGAATTGACCTTTCAAACGATAAGATGGCAATGCAAAGAGTAAAGGAAGCAGCTGAAAAGGCTAAGATTGAATTAAGTGGAATGACCAACGTAAACATCAATCTTCCTTTTATTACCGTTGGAGCAAATGGTCCTGTTCACATTGACCTTGACCTTTCTCGCGTTAAGTTCAACGATATGACTGCTCACCTTGTAAAAGCAACGCTTGCTCCTATGCAACAAGCAATAAAAGATGCAAAACTCAAGATGAGTGAAATTGATAAGGTTGTTCTTGTTGGTGGTTCAACACGTATTCCTGCTGTTGTAGATGCTGTTAAGAATATTACAGGTAAGGAACCATACAAGGGCATCAACCCAGATGAATGTGTTGCAATCGGTGCAGCAATTCAAGGTGGTGTTTTAAGTGGTGAAGTTAAAGACGTTCTTCTACTTGACGTAACTCCTCTTTCATTGGGTATTGAAACTATGGGTGGTGTATTTACTCGTCTTATAGATAGGAATACAACCATTCCTACTAAAAAGAGCCAAATCTTCTCAACTGCAGCTGACAATCAAACCTCAGTTGACGTTCACGTTCTCCAAGGCGAAAGAGCAATGGCTGCCGATAATAAAACCATTGGTAGATTTGAACTTACTGGAATTCCCCCAGCAATGCGTGGTGTACCACAAATTGAAGTAACGTTTGATATTGATGCTAACGGTATCGTATCTGTTACCGCAGTTGATAAGGGTACTAATAAGTCAGCGAATATTACTATAACCGCTTCTTCAAATCTTTCAGAAGCAGATATTGATAAGGCTGTTAAGGAAGCTGAACAATTTGCAGAAGAAGATAAGAAACGTAGAGAACTTGTTGATATGAAGAATCAAGCTGAACAACTCGTTCTCGCTATTGAAAAGACCATTATGGAATCTGGTGATAAATTATCTGAAGAAGATAAAAACGCATTAACCGAAGCATCTAAGACGGCAAAAGAAAAACTTGCTTCTGCAGATGACGTAGATACCGTAAAAGCAATCACTGAAGAACTTTCTAAGGTAGCAAACCCCATCTTTACTAAACTCTACCAAGACGCTCAAGCACAAGGTGCTGCAAACGTAAACACTGAAGATGATGGTACCACCATTAACGTAAATCCTGACGATATTAACTAATTAGGAAGGTAAAATGGCAAAAGATTATTACGGCATATTAGGTGTCGATAAAAACGCGAGCGCGGACGAAATTAAGTCCGCGTATCGTCGTATGGCAAAAAAATATCATCCAGACGTTTTTGCCACTGCAGGCGAAAAAGAAAAAGCCGAGGCTGAAGAAAAGTTTAAGGACGTTCAACATGCCTATGCTGTTCTTTCTGATCCACAGAAAAAAGCTGCGTATGATCAATATGGCAGTGAAGATGGTCCAACTTTTAACGGCGGTGCTGGTGGCTCAGGCTTTAACCCATTCGGTGGCGCTGGCTTTGGAGATATTTTTAGTGATATTTTTAGTGCTTTCAATGGCGGTAGTAGTAGGTCTGCTAACTCTCCTAGAGAAGGAGATGATATTGAGATTGAAGTTAACTTAACTTTTAGGGAAGCATGTTTTGGTGCTAAAAAAGATATTAACTACTCAAGGATTGAAAAATGTGGAACTTGTAATGGTAGTGGCGCTAAAAATGGCACGAGTGTTAAGACGTGTACTAAGTGTGGTGGCAGAGGCCGTGTTGTTGTTCAACAACGCACTATGTTGGGTGTAATGCAAACAGAGCGCGCTTGTGATATGTGTGGGGGCACTGGTAAAATTATTATGGAACCTTGTCCCGACTGTAAGGGAAAGGGTAAGATTCGCAAGCAATGCACCAAGACTATCAATATCCCTGCAGGAGTAGACAATGGTCAAATGTTAAATGTTCCAGGTGGTGGACATGCTGGTTATAACGGAGGCGGCTACGGCAATCTAATCGTTATATTTAGAGTTAAACCACATAACCTGTTCGTTCGCAATAAAAACGACCTTCATTTTGAATTGCCTATTACTATCACTCAAGCAGTGTTTGGTGACGAGATTGAAATTCCAACTATGGATAAGCCTGTTAGAATTGAAATTCCAGCGGGAACTAAAAACGGCACCGTACTTAAGGTTAAAGGCAAGGGTGTTAAAGATTTAAGAAAGAATGCTTATGGTGATTTGCTTGTAACTATAAAGGTTGATATTCCTAAAAATGTTTCAAACAAAGTAAAGAGAGAAGCACGAATATATTTTGATGATATTGATAAAAATGGTCAATATGATGAAATTGATAAGTTTAAAAAGAAACTTAAGAATTTAGAATAATGTATAAAGAAATTGTTGTTATCACCAAAAGTGTTGCATCCGATGACGTCGCAGACGTAATGTGGGCGATAGGCGCAAATGGAGTTAAGGTTCTTGATCCTAAGGACCTTGACTTTGTTTTGCATAGTGACACATGTTGGGATTATGTTGAAGAACATTTATTGTCACAACCTGACGTTGTAAAAGTTAGTTATTTCGTAGAAGATTCTGAATTAGAAGAAAATCTCACTCTTTTGAATGAATATTTGAAACCATTAATCTCCCAATATGGTCTAATGGAAGTTGAAGTTTTAGACGTACCAGACGTTAACTGGGAAGAAGATTGGAAAAAATTCTACAAACCTCTTCAAGCGGGTAAATTCTTAATTATTCCTGAGTGGTTGGATGATGAGAGTGACAACGTTATAATCAAAATTAATCCTTCAAAGGCTTTTGGAACGGGTGAACATGCAAGCACAAGACTTTGTTTAGAGTTAATGTCTACCGTTAATTTTGTCAATAAAAACGTTATTGACGTTGGCGCTGGTAGTGGTATTTTAGGAATTGGTGCTGCTAAATGTGGCGCAAAGCACGTTGACATGTGTGATATTGATAAAGAAACTTTAGAATGTGCCAATGAAAATGCTGTTTTGAATGGGGTTGACGCGGTCGTGGGTTTGACCGCTGGTGGTATTACTGCAATTAGTAATTATAAAGCAGACGTGCTTTTATGCAATCTAACTGCTGATATACTTAATTTAATTGTTGCAGATTTATCTTGTTACATTAAACAAGATGGTATAGTTATTTGTTCTGGAATATTGGATAAAAAGGCAAATGAACTAATAGAAAATTTCAAAAAACACAACTTGCATCTTCTATCTAAATTAGAAGAAGGCGAGTGGGTTGGAGTAAAATTTAGGTATGGAAATTAAAAGGTTTTATGGTTCTAAGGTGGGTGATAAAATTATTCTCACTGATAGAGAATTTTTCCATTGTGCAAAGGTAACCCGACATAAGCCGGGTTATTCGCTTATTTGCTGTACCGGCGATGGAATAGATTATTACTGTACTATTGATGAAATTACAAGCAATAGCGTTCTTTGTACAGTGGATAGAAAGGAAGATAATCTATCTGAAACTAAGAGTTCATTAGTATTATGTCAAGCCCTTTGCAAAGAATTTGATTTTGTTGTTCAAAAGGCAGTAGAACTTGGTGTCACCGAAATAGTTCCCTATACTTCAGAAAGGACTAATGTAAAGAAGTTTTCTCTTGAAAGAACGGAAAATATTGTTTTAGATGCTGCTAAACAATGTGGTAGGGCTACCTTGCCATTAGTACACGACGTTGTTGATTTTAACAATGCTTTACAACTCGGTTTAAGTTGTGAAAATAAAGTCCTTTGCTATGAATTGGAAAGAAATCTATCTATTAATAATATTATAGAAAAAAATAAATCAACCGTAATTTTTATTGGTAGCGAGGGTGGTTTTAGCGAGAAAGAAGTAGATATAGCAAGAAGTTTAGGGTTTAGAGTTGCTACGCTTGGCAGAAGAATTCTTAGGGTTGAAACCGCTGCTATTTCTGCACTTGTTTTGACTTTAGATGCATTAGGTGATATATGTTAAAAGCCGTTGTTTTTAACTTGGGTTGCAAAGTTAACCAATATGAATGTGACGTATTGACTTCCGAACTTGTTTTAAAAGGATTTGATGTTACGGATGAACTTTTGCCTGCAGATTTGTACGTAGTCAATACCTGTGCCGTTACACAAGAAGCAGAAAGAAAATCAAGACAAATTATTTCAAGAATTAAAAGATTAAATGAGAATGCCGAAATAATTATTACTGGTTGTGCGTCTCAAAAAAATAAAGAATTTTACGAGTCAAAGGGCGTTAAATATATTTCGGGCGTCGGCAATAAAAACAAAATAATAGATGATTTTACCAATGGGTTAAGAGAAGGGGATTTCTTATCTCCCAAGTTGTATGAAGAACCTAATGCAACACCTAAAGCACAAAGGACAAGGGTTTACGTAAAAATTCAAGATGGATGTAATAATTTTTGTACCTATTGCATTATACCCTTTTTAAGGGGGCGTTCTCGTTCACGGTTGATTTCAAATTGTGTCGATGAGGTCAAAGAGATTTCAAAACGAACTAATGAAATTGTTATTACAGGCGTTAATTTAGCCCAATTTGGAGTCGATAATGGCGAATCATTACCTGAACTTATTAACGCGCTTAAAGACGTTGACGTTAGGGTTAGACTTGGTTCATTTTACGTTGAAGGGATAACTGATGAATTACTAGTTGCACTAAAGGGCTTAAAATCTTTCTGCCCACATTTCCATTTGTCTTTACAGCATGGTGATGACGGTGTGCTTAAATCTATGAATAGGCATTATGGCACTACTCAATATTTTGAAAAAGTAAATTTAATAAGAAAATATTTCCCTTTAGCAGCGATAACTACAGATATTATTGTTGGTTTCCCCACTGAGAGTGAAGAGGCATTTAATAACACCATTAACTTTGTTAGAGATGTGGGATTTTCAGATATACATATTTTCCCATTCTCTGCAAGAGAGGGTACTAAAGCATATAATATGCAAAGAATATCACCCGATATTATAAAAATGCGCAAAAAAATATTAAAAAAAGTTAGAGATGAATTACATGAAAAATATATGAATTTAATGTTAAATTCACCCCAAAACGTTATATTTGAAAGTAAAGAAGAGGGCCTATCTGTTGGATATAGTCAATATTATATTAGAATTTATGCGCAAACTGATGAAATATGTGCTATAATTAAACCAACCCAAAAATTCAAAGAGGGCTTATTAGGAGAAATTAAGTATGAATGATTGTATTTTTTGTAAAATTGCTAACGGTATTATTCCGTCAAAAAAGTTTTATGAAGACGAAAATATGGTTATTATTGCAGATATAAATCCTCAAGCAGTTAAACACTACTTGCTTATCCCTAAAGAACATTATGCAAACATTATAGAAATGAGTGATGAGCAAGCAATTATTCTTGCAAAGTGTATTAAAAAGTTATCTTCGTTAGTTGATGATTTAGGACTAACTGATGGATTTAGAATTGTTTCAAACAAGGGAGAAAATGGTTGCCAATCAGTTAACCATTTACACGTACATATTTTAGGAGGGGAAAAACTATCCGATAAGATGGCATAGTTAGGAATTACTAAAATGTTGAAATTAAAAAACGTAACGAAAATATATAACATGGGAGAATATCAAGTTAACGCTCTTAGAGGCGTTACTTTGGCATTCAGACAAAGTGAGTTTGTTTCCATCATAGGAGCATCAGGTTGTGGCAAATCTACTATGTTAAACATTATAGGTGGTCTTGATAGATATACCACTGGTGATTTAACTATAGGAAATACTTCAACCAAGGATTTTAGAGCAGAGCAATGGGATGCTTATAGAAATGCAACTATTGGTTTTGTTTTCCAAAATTATAACCTTATTCCACACTTGACCGTCCTTGAAAACGTTGCTTTAGCATTAAGCCTTTCAGGAATTAACAAGGTTGAAAGGAATAAACGAGCAGCCCAAGCACTTGAGAAGGTTGGAATGGGTGCAGAACTACGTAAAAAACCCTCACAACTTAGTGGTGGTCAAATGCAACGTGTAGCAATCGCTCGTGCTTTAGTTAATGATCCTAAAATTGTTCTTGCCGATGAACCCACGGGTGCTTTAGACAGTGAATTAAGTGTTCAAGTTATGAACGTTTTAAAGGAGGTAGCCGAAGATAGATTGGTTATTATGGTAACTCATAATAATGAACTGGCTGATACTTATTCTACACGTATTATTAAGTTAAACGATGGTCTTGTTGAAAAGGATACTAATCCTTATGAATGGGATCCTTATCAAGAAGAAAATTTAACCTACGTTTATAGCGATGAACGCAAGGAAACGGAAGAATTAAACACTACAATAGAACCAACCACGGAAGTGAATAATAATGAAAATAAAGTTGTATCACTTCTCAATAAGTTGGGTATAGCAGATAGGGTTAAGGGTACAAAATCTCCGTTTAAAGCAACCTCAATGAAAGCGAAAACTGCATTTCAACTTTCATTAAAGAATCTTGTAACCAAAAAACGCCGTACCTTCCTCACTTCATTTGCAGGCAGTATTGGCATTATTAGTTTGGCATTAGTGTTGTCCATCTCAAATGGATTTAATATATTCCTTGACAATATGCAAACCTCAATACTTGCATCTGTTCCCGTCGGTATTTATGAGTACTCTATGGATTATTCTGTACTCATGAATCTTGCAGGTACTATGATGAATACTGATGGATTATCATCAAGTTACCCTGAAACGGATGCTATTTATCCTGTATCCGGTGCAACGGCTTCATCTGAGTTTAGCATTAACGATATGTTAACCGAAGTTTCAAAGTCCATAGGAAAAAATGATATTTCACCTGAATTCGTTGATTATATTAACAATATGGACCCCAGTTGGACAAAGGCTATCAATAATTACTATGGCGTAAAAATGAATATTTTGGCTATAGAAAAGGATGAAAACGGTGTTGATGGATACAAAGACGTATCTCCAGATCCTAAGGTTACTAAGGCATTAAGTATTGCTATGCAAGTTTTAGGTGATAATGGACAAGAACCTACTAATTGGTACCAACTTGCAGGATCTGAAAACTTTGTTGGTGAATACTATGACGTTATTGCGGGAAGTTATCCTAAAAATCTTAATGAAATCGTTCTTGTTGTAGACGGAAATAACAATATTTCAGTTGATTCTCTCGCACAATTTGGCTTTGACGTATACGAAAGAGATGAAAATGGCGCAATAATTAAGGGAGAAAATGATAGTTTCATCTACAAAGAAAGCATTCCTTATAATAAAATTATTAATCACGAATTTAAGTTAGTACATAATAACAATTATTATGCTCTTGGTTCTGATAATAAATATACTGCTAAAGAAGCAACGCAAGAATTATACGAAAGCCAGGATAATTTAACTTTGAAGGTGGTTGGTATATTGCGTACTAAGCCTGGTGCTATGGCTTCTCTCGTTGGTACTGCATTCTGCTATACAAACGAACTCGGCGAATATGTATTGAACAATGCAAAGAATTCCGACGTAGCAAAGGCACAGAAAGCTATTATTGATGCAGATCCTAATTCTACTGAATTGGTTGTCAAAAACTTCAGCCTTGATGGGAAGAAGTATAATAAATTAGACAAAGATGCTGATATTGATAAGAATGCGTCTGCTATGCTTAACATGATGAACTTTATGACTAACGGTTTGTATCGTACCGGTTTGCTAAAGGCATTAGGTGTTGATACTACACCAGTATATATCACGTTATACCCAAGTAGTTTTGATGCAAAAGTTCAAATTACCAATTATATGGATGAATGGAATGCCCAATTTGAAAACATTCCTGACAAGCAGGGCGTAATCTATTTTGACATATCTGAAATGTTTATTCAAAACTTAAGAATTGCAATTGATCTTATGACTTATGTTTTAATAGCAGTTGCTTCTATTTCTTTGATAGTTTCTTGTGTAATGATTTCAATAATTACTTCTAACTCGGTAGTAGAGAGAACGAGAGAAATAGGTATTTTGCGTAGTTTAGGAGCAAGAAAACGTGATATTTCAAGAGTTTTCGATGCTGAAACTGCAATAATAGGTTCGTTTAGTGGTGTATTAGGTATTGGTATAGCATATGCCTTAATTCCACTCATAAACCTATTGCTTGAAAGTGCGACGGGTTTCCCATCATTGCTAAATTTGAGTCCTATACACGCAGTGTTGTTAATAGTTTTAAGTTTAACTTTAACAATAGTAAGTGGTTTAATTCCAAGTCAATCTGCAGCAAATAAGAACGTTGTTGATGCATTAAGAATTGAATAGTTTAAAAGGGGTAAAATAGGCTCGGAGGGAAAATCCTCCGAGCTTTTTAATTAAAGAAAAAGCATCGGATTTTCCGATGCTTTACTTTTAAAAACTATTTGTACATTCTCTTACGAGCAGCTTCTGCCTTCTTTTTACGACGTACGCTGGGTTTTTCGTAAGCTTCCTTACGACGGAGGTCACCGATAATGCCGTCATTAGCACATTTCTTCTTCCATCTACGAATAGCTGAATCGAGGTTTTCGTTTTCTTTTACGATAACAGTTGACATTAAATTTCACCTCCTTGTTTTCAAGTTCTAATTTATAATACAAGATTATTAATCTTTTGTCAAATGATAGTGAGAAAAAATTGTTTAAATTTATCTAATTTTATCAAAAGTGAAACTCTATTAATTTCTTGATGTATCATTTAATTCTAAAAACAATTAATGGAGTAGTTTATGGAAAACGTATCACGAAAAGAATTATTAAAACAAATTAGATTAAGACTTGCATCAGGTGATTATGATGACATTCATAAGCATAAATCAATTAAGATATCTAATCAAATAGTAGTTTTAGGAAATCGTATTTTGACTGATGCAGAAATATTTGACTATTATGAAAAAGTTGCGAATATGCTAAAAACTGTAGAATATGAATTAAAAGCCCTTGGTATGTTGCTTGACCACGAACTATTTGATGAAATGAGTGTTGTAGAGAAACAAAAATATTTACTTAACTTATCTAAATTTTACCTATCGTTAAAAGATGAGTATCGTAGTAAAAATCGTTCCTAATGCCTTTTGTAAAAATAAAATATAAATTATATTATAATTTAAGGAGAATTATGTCTGCGCGCGTATAATTTACTTGCGAAATTATACAATAATGAGGTTTGTTGTGCCACAATTTCCTGAAAGATGGCTTGATGAATTAAAATCGAAAGCAGATATTGTTACTTTTTTGAGTAAGTTTATGTACTTGCAAAGAAAGGGTAACAAATTTTGGGCATGCTGTCCTTTCCATAATGAAAAGACGCCATCTTTCGTCGTTTATCCAGAGGACCAATCTTATCATTGTTTTGGATGTGGCAAAAGTGGCAACGTCATTACGTTCTTAATGGATCATGAAAAAAAGACCTATCCCGAAGCGATAGAGTATCTTGCTAAGGAACTAAACATGGAAGTTCCCGAAAGTGATGATCCTGTTTTCAAAGAAAAGAAAATGAAAAGAGATAAACTTTTCGCGGTAAACAGAGCTGCGGCACGACATTACTATTCAAATCTTTCAAAACCTGAAGGTAGAGTTGCTGTTGAATATTTAGATAAGCGTAAAATCAGTCCAAGCACAAGGGTAACGTTTGGTATAGGTTGTTCAATTGATGGCTTTAGTTTGTTTAATGATTTGACTTCACAAGGGTTTTCAAAAAGCACCTTAATTGAAGCAGGATTGGTTAATGATAAGGGATACGATTTCTTTGCTAATAGACTTATTATACCAATAATCAATGCAAAAGGGCAGGTTATTGGTTTCGGTGGAAGGCGCCTCAACGATGTTGGTGCTAAATACAAGAATACTAGTGGAACTGAATTGTTCTACAAGCGTAAAAACTTATATAACGTTAATCTTTTCAAAAAGACTCAGGCTGAAGAAAAACATTCTTCCATTATTCTTATGGAAGGTTATATGGACGTTATTAGTTTATATCAAGCGGGCTATCATAACGTTGTGGCGTCAATGGGTACTTCACTTACTATGGAACAATGTAGTGAAATACGTAAATACGTTACAAAGGTAAACGTTTGTTTCGATGGTGATGCCGCTGGACAAAGTGCAACATGGCGCTCCCTTGATATGCTTGCAAGCGTTGGTATTGAGGTGCGAGTAATGAGACTACCACCACCATTAGATCCAGATGATTGCATTAATAAGTTTGGCAAAGAGGGCTTTGATAAGATTATCGCAGAGGCTTTGCCATTAAATGAATTTAAAATTAGGTCGTTGGAATCACAATATCCATTAGATACAATACAAGGGAAGGAAAAATTTGCTCTTGCGACAATCCCTGT
>JAZQVF010000185.1:0-7864 GCA_045631675.1 Candidatus Stercoripulliclostridium sp. | reverse complement strand
GGATGTCGTAGTACTCTTAAAATCATCGTTGAAGGAGATGAAGAAGACCTTTCCGGTTGGAGTGGTGATTGGGATCGTTCACAAAGTGAAAGGGGATACGAAATCACCTACGGACATGGAAGAGTTACAAGTGGTGATTATCGTTATTTTGCAAGAAACGGCAAGGCAGTCCTTACCGACTATTTTGGTACTGAAACCATAGTAAACGTACCTGAAACGATAGATAGCATTCCCGTAGTCGGCTTATATAAGACTTTTAGGGGAAAGAACGCAATAACCGATCTTTCCGTACCTAATTCCGTTGACGTAATTAGCGAATTGACTTTTAAGGGTATGACGGCGCTACAAAACGTGATACTCCCATTTGCAGGAGCATATAGAGATGCAGTAGGCGTTGCAGGGTTGTTTGGATACGTATTTGACTACTCTGAAAGCAGTCAAGACGGATGGACAAAGCAAGTTTCAGAAGGTGGCTCACAACAAAGTTACTATACTGAAATTCCAAAGAGTGTAAAGAGTGTAACTCTTACCGATACTGAAAGTATAGCCTACGGTGCGTTTAGCAAGATGCATAACCTTGAAAGTATCACTCTTCCAAATGGTATTAAAGAAATTAAAGGCAATGCATTCTATCAATGCTCGCTCGTTACGGTATATCTACCTGAAAGTTTAGAAAGGATAGGTGTTGAGGCCTTTACTAAGAACTTTAATCGCTCTCAAAACGTAGGAGAGGGCGCGCTTAGTCCACAAGTAACCTTTAATTGCGAAGTTGCATCTCGCCCTGAAGGTTGGGTGGAAAACTGCTTTGACGAGCACTCAAAATTCAACTATGGCGTATAAGGTTGAATTTTAGATTAGTATTTCTTATAAACAAGAAAAAACATATAAAATATTTTTCATAGGAGGAATTTTACCATGAAATTAGTCTACGACGTTAGCGACAGACCCCCATTTGGAAAACTCGTTGTTTTCTCACTTCAACAACTGCTCGCTATCATCACTGCAACCATCGTTGTTCCCGTAATCGTTAACGGAGCAACGGGCCTCAACGTACTTGACTCCGCCGCCGCTCTTGTAGGTGCAGGTTTCGGTACTATCACTTATCTCTTATTCACGAGATTTAAGAGCCCGGTATTCCTTGGCAGTTCGTTTGCTTTCATAAGCCCCCTAATCGGTGCGAGTGCATTCGGATATTTTGGCGTACTTATCGGTGCAGCGCTTGCAGCAGCGGTATACGTTGTTATTGCTCTCGTTATCAAGTTTGCAGGTTCAAAATGGGTTAACAAACTTATGCCTCCCGTTGTTATCGGACCTACCGTTGCACTTATCGGTTTATCTCTTGCAGGCAATGCAATGGGCGACATCACGAAGGCAAGCGGTGCTGGTATGGACTACAACCTTGTTGGCTTAATTTGTGGTTTAGCAACCTTCTTCACCATCGTATTCTGCTCAATCAAGGGCAACAAGACTATGAAACTTATCCCATTCCTTATTGGTATCGGTGTAGGTTACGTTCTTGCATCACTCTTCTCAATTATTGGTTATGCTGCAAACGTTGAATATCTCCAAATCGTAAATTACGGTGCATTAATTGATAACTTCACCAACGTAAGCGTTCAATCATTCCTTGACTACCCCAAGTTTACCTTCCTTGCAACTTCCGGCAATGGTATCCAACCTTTAACCGGTACTGCAGTAGCAAACATTGCACTACTTTATATCCCAGTAGCATTCGTAGTATTTGCAGAGCATATTGCTGACCACAAGAACATTAGTTCTATCATTGAAAAGGATCTTATTGCAGACCCCGGTCTACATAACACTCTTCTCGGTGACGGTGTAGGTTCCTTGGTTGGCGCAATTTTTGGTGGCGTACCAAACACCACTTACGGTGAATCCGTAGGTTGCGTAGCAATCACCAAGAACGCAAGCGTAGTTTCCATTTTAGGTGCAGCAATTTTTGCAATTATTCTTTCATTCATCAGCCCAGTTATAGCACTTATCAACACCATTCCTGCTTGCGTAATGGGTGGCGTATGTCTTGCTCTTTACGGCTTTATAGCAGTTAGTGGTCTTAATATGCTAAGAGGTATTGACCTTGGCGAAAGCAAGAATTTGTTCGTAGTATGCTCCATTCTCATTGCAGGTATCGGTGGCTTATCATTAAAGTTTGGTACTAATGCAGACGGTAGTGCAATCATTACCATCAGTTCAATTGCAACTGCACTTATCCTTGGTATCCTTGTAAACGTATTCTTCAACAAGCAAGAAGCAAAGGATAGCGCACCTGCAGCATACGCAGAAGTATCCAAGAGCGTTTCTGAAGAAAACGTAGAGAAAAAGGAAGAAATTCAAGAATAATTACTAAAAATCATCTAATGCGGAGCCCCTACGAGAGTAGGGGTTTCGCCAAGGAGAAAAATATGAAAGACTTTGAAAACGTAACAATTTTTAATCATCCGCTCATCCAACATAAGATAGCAATTCTTCGTTCAAAAGACACCGGAATGAAAGATTTTAGAAATCTTATTGAAGAAATCACTGCACTTATGACTTTTGAATGTTTAAAGGACGTTCCCACTCGCAAGGTTATGGTAACTACTCCTTTAGAGCGTACTGAGCAAACCATCGTTGTTGAAAATAGCGTTGCAGTTATTCCCGTACTTCGTGCAGGTTTAGGTATGGTAAACGGTGTACATACTCTTTTCCCCACTGCAAAAGTAGGACATATCGGTATGTATCGTGATGAAGAAACCTTACAACCCAAAGAGTACTACTGCAAACTTCCAGACGGCATTGAAGACAAAATTGCTATAATACTTGACCCAATGCTTGCAACGGGTGGCAGTGCGGTTGCAGCAATTGATTTACTTAAGGCAAAAGGATGCACCGACATTCGCCTTATGAACATTATTGCAGCGCCCATTGGTGTAGAAACCGTTGCTAAGGCACATCCCGACGTAAAGGTATTTGTAGCCTGTCTTGACCGTCAACTTAACGAAAACGGTTATATTCTCCCAGGACTTGGAGATGCAGGTGACAGACTATTCGGCACCAAATAAGTATGCAAATCAATAAAAAGATTATTTTAAAGGAAGTTGGGTTCTACCTACTCCTTGCCATAACGGCGTTTTTAAGGGCTATTACGAACTACGTGTTTATAGTTCCAAACGCTTTTGCGCCGGGTGGAGTAGGTGGACTAAGTTCCATAATATACAACTTTGTTGCGCACTATAACTTACCTCTTGCAAACACGTGGTTTGACGCGTCCGTTACTTCTTTTGTAATGAACCTACCACTCATTATTGCTGCGTTTATTAAACTTGATAAGCGATATGCGATATCTACTTGCGTTTGTATTGCGTTAACGAGTGCGTTTATGGCATTGTTCCGTATAGTAAATTTTCCCACTTTCCAAGGAAGTGGTATTGATAGTGGAGTAACGGTGCTTGCATCAATTGCAGCGGGCGTAATAGGTGGTGCGTCATTCGGTGGAATGATACTGCTTGGCACGAGTTGTGGTGGTACTGAGATTATTGCAAAGATAAGTTATAAGGCAAAGCCTGACCTTGACCTGCAATGGCAGTTATTTATGGTGGACTCCGTAATAGTACTACTTTCAGGCGTGCTTGGTTATATTACGGCAGAAGGTACCGATTCAAACGCAATATTCGTAAGTATTGCAACTCCCGTATTATACTCGTTCATCACCCTTTATATTACTGCGCAGGTAGCGGAAATAATCACAAACGGTGTACACTCAAGCGTGGTATTCAACATTATTACCGACAAAAAGGCAGAGGTTTCAAACGTTATAATTAACGAAGTTAAAAGGGGCGCGTCTGCAATTAAGATTGAGGGTGTATACACGGGAAACGAGCACAATATGATAATTTGTGTGGTACGTAAAAAGCAAACAACGGCTCTTAAAAAACTTCTTAAAGAAGTTGACCCTAAGGCTTTCGTATATATTACTAAGGTAAAAGAAATTAACGGTCTTTTTAGATCACATAACCTTGTAAGTAGCACGGTGGCGGTAAATAACGACGGGGTTGAAAAGATGAAAAAGGAAGAGCAAGGAGATAAATAATGAAACTAAAATTTATCGGTTATCAAGTTAACGAATCAAATTACAAGTTAAACGATATTCCAAAAGGTACCGTAAACTTTACGGTTAACCCTAATATCCAAATGGATATTAAAAAAGATCCCAAGAAGTTACTTCTTGCCATTTCAGTTACAGTAAGGGGAACGGAAGAAAAACCTGCACCCTTTGACCTATTTACGAAAATAACGGGTACCTTTGACGTAGTTGAAGATAGCCTTGACATAAATAGAATGAGAATAGATAGTTCTCGCATTCTTTTCCCATACGTGCGCGCGTACGTATCTACTTTAACTTCTCTTTCAGGTATGCCACCATACGTGCTACCTTTAATTGATTTTGAGGGCGCACCCGTACAAAAGGGAATTCCCGTACCACCAACTACACCTAAAAAGAGTGGTATAGAGGGCATTAAAATTACACCAATAGACGAAGTCTAAGGTATAGGGTAACAAACAAAAGAAGAAGGAGGATAATATGAAAAAAGTATTCTCGATTTTAACGCTAATTCTCGTTGTCGTACTTGTAACGGCAGGACTAATTGCTTGTAACGATGAAACGAATGGTGGTGCAACATATCTTAACCCACCAATCGTAACGCTTAACGGCAACGTTGCAAGTTGGGAAGCAAACCCCAATGCGACCAAGTTTGAAATTAGTATGGGTGGCTCCCTTATTAAGGTGGAAAACACTGTAACCTCAAGGACTCTTGCCGAGGGTGTTGCATTTAAGGTAAGAGCAGTAGGTGACGGCGTAAACTACCTAACGAGTGACTGGTCCAACACCGTAACCTATACTGCACAAGCAGTACAAGGAAGCAAGGAAATCAACTTCGTAATGATAAACGACACCCACGGAGCCTTTACTGATTCAGCAGAGGGCTACTCCATAGGTCGTGTTGATTCTCTCATTACCTCGCTGGAAAATGAAAAGGGCGACCAAATTTTCATACATAACGGAGATGCTTTCCAAGGCTCGTACGTATGTGGCGAAACCTATGGTTTAGCGCTTGTAGAGGCACTTAACGTAATGGAAGTTGACTGCTTTGTACTTGGCAACCACGAATTTGACTGGGGCATTGACAAAATTGCAGCATATGCTGACGGCAATCAAGCAAACGGAGAGGCAGACTTCCCATTCCTTGGTGCTAACATTTACTATAAAGGTACGACCACCCGTCCCGACTGGATTGATGCTTATACCATCGTTGAACAAGACGGGGTTAAGGTTGGTATTATAGGAATAATGGGAGATAGCCAAGAAAGCAGTATTCTAACGAGATACGTTAAGGACTACGACTTTGTATCCCCAATGTCCATAATATCATCAACTGCAAGTACTCTAAGAACGACTCTTGGTTGTGACGTAGTAGTCGTTGCAATGCACGAATATGACGAAGGCTTAAACGAAAGCATAGCAAATCTTAGTGGAAACAGCAGAATTGACGCTATTTTCGGAGCACATACTCACCAAAACAAGGAAGAGTTCTATCAAAGGTTAGACTACAAAGAAATCCCTGCAGTACAATGCTATCACAAGAATAATAATCTTACGGAAGTTGTTTTGACTTTAGATGCAAATAACGACTATCTAACTGCAGAAATTAACAAACATAGACCTTCTAATTACGATATATCTTCAAACGTACAAACGATAATTAACAAATATCAATACGTTTTAAATGAAGGTGAAGAGGTACTTAGCACTGCTCCTTACGGCTATTCTAATAGCGAGTTGGGTGGCTTTGCAACGGACATTATGCTCAACTACGAATACGAAGGCTATGATTTTGGCGAAGTTGACGTTTCCGTAATCAACACCGGTGGCGTTAGAGCAGAAATAGATGCAGGCGAAATTACCAAAGCGGAAGTATTTGAAGTATTCCCCTTCAACAACGCAGTAGTGCTTGTTAATATTAGTGGCGAATTGATTAAGTCTTTAATCAATGAAAATAGTGGATATCTATACTTTGCAGGCAACTATAATTCACTCAATGATAGCACGATTTATCAACTTGCAGTAATAGATTACGTGTTTGAAAACACTCGTTACGACCAATTTGATAACCTTTCAGCAAGTGATTATATTGAAACCGACGTACTACTTCGCGATTTACTCATTGAGTATTTTGACGAAGACGACGAGCCTGTAACCCCACCGGACGATGGTGGAGACGAGCCTGTAACCCCACCTGCAGATACCACACGCACCATTAGTATACAAGAGTTTAATTCCACATTTACAACGCTTAAATCCACGCAAGAAGTTGTAAAAGTAAGTGGTGTAGTATATTCATACGACAAATATGGCGTGTATATTCACGACAATGGAGTAAATCTATACGTTTACACATACTTTACTGATTTCTCACTTGGTCAAAGAATTGAAGCAAAGGGTATTGCAAATAGTTACTATACTCAACCACAACTACAAGCAACGGAAGTAACTGCACTTCAATCAGGTGGTAGCCTTATTATTCCAACCACTCTAACACCAATCTCTCAAATTATTTCAGAAAATGCATCTCAAGCCGAAATGGTATACGACCATAAGGTATATAGAACGAGTGGTGTGCTTACAGCAGAAGTATCCGGTAGTTACACCAACTATTTCTTGGTTGACGGCACTGATAGAATTCAAATTAAGTCGTCTACAAGTGCAGGTGATTACGATTTCATCACTTCTACCTATTTAGGGGAAAGAATAGCGTTCAACGTGGTTG
This sequence comes from Candidatus Stercoripulliclostridium sp., assembly GCA_045631675.1. Lineage (GTDB taxonomy): Bacteria > Bacillota > Clostridia > Christensenellales > DTU072 > Stercoripulliclostridium_A. The sequence continues at coordinate 1,037 of JAZQVF010000185.1, read as the reverse complement.
TTGCAGACGTATATACTTCAACTGGCTACGTGAGAGTAACTACACTTTCAAGTTCACTCAATCTTGAAGAAGTAGGCGACACTCCCATAATTCCAGACCCCACTCCTGTAACTCTTTCTACCCCCGTAGTAACCATTTCAGAAAGTGGTCTTGCAAGTTGGAGTGCGGTGTCAAACGCAAGTTCCTATAAATATAAGGTAAATAGTGGCGCTGAGCAAACCACCACTTCACTTTCCGTTCAACTTCAAGACGGAGATACCATTGTAGTTAAAGCAGTAGGGGACGGAGATGAATATCTTGATAGTGCATATAGCACCATTGTAACCTATACTGCACCAAGCGTTGAGCCACCGGTAGACGACGGCATTGCTACCATTCAAGAGTTTATTACTAACTTTGAAGTTTACAAGAATGAAGAAGTTACCATACAAGGTATAGTATATTCTTGTGATAACGGTGGATTCTTCATCAAAGATGAAACGGCTAACGTATACGTTTCAACTGCGTACTCAAATCTCTATATCGGTCAAAAAATGACCGTAACGGGCAATGCTAATACCTATTACTCTTTGCCAAGATTTATACCCACTCAAGACATTATATACGGCGAAGTTATACCAACTGATTTTGCTCCTACTACCATAACTACGGTTGAAAATATTTTTGAAGAAAACGCATATCAATCTTCTGCAATATACGACCACAAGGTATATAGAACGAGTGGCGTAATCTCAAACGTAGGTGGTGGTTATTGCATAGTAGACGGCACTAAGAGACTACAACTTAGTGGCGCAACGTTTGAAGACGATCTAAACACAATTCTAAACTATCTTGATAAAAAGGTAGAAATTAACGTAGTTCTTTTTGACTATTATTTATCTACCAACGTGTTTAGAGTATCCCCACTTAGAGGAAGCATAAATATCTTAGAATTAGATGAACCTATTCCTGAGCCTGAGGATCCAAACGGTGAACCAAGTTATATTGAAACCAACGTTTCAGACCTTGTTACAACCCCACCAACAGACTATCAAACT
>JAZQVF010000184.1:0-15966 GCA_045631675.1 Candidatus Stercoripulliclostridium sp. | reverse complement strand
GTTGCTGTACACGGTGGTACTGCGCCTTGACGGGGTTTTTGTTTTAACGTGGTATTTCGCTAAAATAACGCGATATTAGAAGAAGTAAAGTTTGAGTTATTTCTCCCTTAAACAAAGTCGAGGTAAAACGCGTTAGTTTAGATGAAGAATGAGCAAAAGAAAGTCTCCCAAGGGGTTGCTGTACACGGTGGTGGTTTTGTGAAATTATTCGCTAAAATAACGCGTTTTACTGGAATTTTTCAATAACAATCCCCGCCTCCGCAAACAATTTTAGTGAAAATTCATCCGGATAACCCTTTTCATATACTACGCGAGTTATTCCACTGTTGATTATCATACGGCTACACATTGAGCATGGTTGATGAGTGCAATATAGCGTTGCACCTTCTAAGGTAATGCCGAGTTTTGCCGCTTGTACGATTGCATTTTGCTCTGCGTGTACTGCATAGCAGATTTCTTGACAAGTGCCGGAGGCTATTCCTAAGTTTTGACGGATGCACTCGCCCCTTTCCTTACAACTCGTTACACCTGCAGGTGCGCCGTTATAACCGGTGGTCAGTATACGTTTACCCCTAACTACTACTGCTCCTACTTGGCGATTTTCTTTAAAGCAACTTGACCAAGTTGAAACAAGTCTTGTCATTTCCATAAATCGTCTATCCCACTTGTCTATCATTCTACTTTCTCCTAATCTACGTTTTCATTTAGTTTAACATATCTTTAAATTATTTTCAATATTAATTCCATTTTTTTAATTTACTACTTGCATATATTATACGCGTGTGATATAATTCATTCGTTAGCAATCTACTCAAGTGAGTGCTAAACGATAAATTAAGACAAAACTATACGAAAATTTTTAAGGACATTTTATTTTCACTCGTATAATAAAATTGCACTTAAAATTTTTTAGGAGGTAAATAATGAAATTAGTTCCTTTGTTTGATAAAGTTGTAATCAAACATATTGAAACGGAAGTAACCACTGCAAGTGGTATTTTCCTTCCTTCTTCTGCTCAAGAAAAACCACAAATGGCTAAAGTTGTTGCCGTTGGCGAAGGTGGAATTATTGACGGTAAGGAAATCAAAATGATAGTTAACGTAGGCGACACTATCCTTTATAGCAAATACGCAGGTAGCGAATTCAAAATTGACGGCGAAACTTTGGTTATCATCCGTCAAAGTGATATTCTTGCAAAAGTTCTTTAATAAGGAGAATTATTATGGCAAAACAATTTAAATATGGCGAAGAGGCAAGAAAAGCCTTAGAATGTGGTGTTAATACCCTTGCTAACACCGTTAAACTTACCCTTGGACCTAAGGGCAGAAACGTAGTTTTAGAACGCAAATACGGCGCTCCCCTAATTACTAACGACGGCGTTACCATCGCAAAAGAAATTGAACTTAAAGATCCCTTTGAAAATATGGGCGCTCAACTCATCAAGGAAGTTAGCGTTAAAACTAACGACGTTGCAGGCGACGGTACCACTACTGCAAGCGTACTCGCTCAAGCAATCATTCGCGAAGGCTTAAAGAACGTTGCAGCAGGCGCAAACCCCATGCTACTCCGTAAAGGCATCACTCTTGCAACCGATGCCGCTGCAGACGCACTTAAGAGCATTAGTAAAGTCGTTGAAGATAAGGCTCAAATCGCATCCGTAGCATCCATCTCTGCAGGAGATGAAAACGTTGGTAAACTTATTAGCGACGCTATGGAAAAGGTGGGCAAAGACGGCGTTATTACCGTTGATGAAGGCAAGTCAATGACTACTGAACTCGTTGTAGTTGAAGGTATGCAATTTGATAGAGGTTATGCAAGTGCTTATATGGCAACTAACCCCGACAAAATGGAAGCAGTCGTTGAAAATCCCGTTATCCTTATTACCGATAAGAAAATCAACACTCTCCAAGAAATCCTTCCCCTACTTGAACAAGTTATCAAGAGTGGCATGAAACTCATTATCATCTCTGATGATATTGAAGGCGAAGCACTCGCAACTCTCGTACTTAACAAACTCAAAGGCGTATTTAGTTGCCTTGCAGTTAAGGCTCCCGGTTTCGGTGATAGAAGAAAGGCTATGCTACAAGACATCGCCATCCTAACCGGTGGTCAAGTTATCAGTAGCGAACTTGGAATGGAACTCAAAGACGCTAACCTTTCACAACTTGGTAGAGCAAAACTTATTAAGAGTGATAAGGACAACACTACTATCGTTGGCGGTATGGGTGATGAAAGAGAAATTCAAGGTAGAATTAAGGCTATCAAGGCTCAAATTCAAGAAACTACTTCCGATTACGACCGTGAAAAACTACAAGAACGTCTTGCAAAACTCAGTGGTGGCGTAGCAGTAATCAACGTAGGTGCTGCAACTGAAATTGAAATGAAAGAAACAAAGATGCGCATTGAAGATGCTCTTAGCGCAACTCGTGCAGCAGTAGAAGAAGGTATCGTACCCGGTGGTGGTATTGCACTCCTTAGCGTAATTAACAAGGTTAAAGATGCAACTAAAGACCTAAGCGGTGATTATAAGACCGGTGCAAACATCGTTATTAAAGCGCTTGAAGCACCTATTAGACAAATTGCAGAAAACTGTGGCGTTGACGGTGGTGTAGTTATCAACAACATTATGCACGCAGGTAGCGTAACCTATGGTTACAACGCACTCACCGACGAGTACTGTGATATGCTTGAAGCAGGCATCATTGACCCTACTAAAGTTACGAGAAGCGCACTACAAAACGCAAGTAGCGTAGCAAGCACTTTGCTTACGACTGAAAGCCTTGTAGCAGATATTCCAGAGCCTCCGGCACCCGCTATGCCTAACCCCGAAATGTACTAAAACGCGTTAGTTTAGCGAAATACTTTGAAAAACAATAAAACCCGTCGGGGCGCAGTACTTCAGTACAGCAACCCCTCGGGTTTTTTCTTTTCCTTCCTCTTTCATCTAAACTAACGCGTTTTACATAAATGCGAAATGCGGAATGCGAAATTATTCGGATTAAATTTTGAATATGCTTGTACTGCAGTAGTTTATGAAGACGCAAGGTTTAAATAAAAGACAACGTTTGCCTCTATTTGAATGACCACGATTTTTGCTTAAAAGGCGAAGGAAAGAGAAATTCCCCAAAGGGAGTGTACTTGGTGTACATGACCCGAAGGGGAATTTATTCTTTTCAAAGTATTTTGACAAAAAGCGTGGTCTTTAATTGCAGAAGAAATCGGTAGACTTCGCAGCCCCCGGCTCTCTTCCTACCGAGGTGTTATCACAAGTGCGTGAGCGTAATTCTTTAATTGGATTAGGCGCTACGTTAAAACGATAATCTTTTCCATAATTGCGAATATGGGTATTTATTACGCAATGACTGGGTACCTGATTTACGTTGTTATTGAGTTTATTTTGGTAACGGAAGAAGTCGGCGCCGGGGGATAATTCTTCAATTCTTTCATAGTCTTCCATAAGGGAAGTGTACTGCACCGTATCCCCTAAAATTTCACGAACGTAGTCAACGTTTTCGTGTAGTGAAAGAGGTGCAGGGAAGTCGCCCTCAGGAATAACTTGTTGCCATTCCTTACCTTCGTATTTATTCAAAAGTTCTACTGCTTTGTGAAGATGGGCTACTTCCATTTCAAAGTGCATTTGCCATAACTTTTTAACGTATGCATTCGTTTCAGTTTTATAGCAAGACCAATAAAGATAACATTCGCAATACTCGTGCCATAGTAGCATTTCAAGCCAGGTTGCATTGGGGTCCATAAGTGCGCCGTAGTGCGTTACGTGTTCTTCTTCTACCCTACAAATTTCCTGATATAATTTCCTTGAAAGGTCGTTCGTACCAAAGGTTGCAAGGTTCATATAGTAGTTCATAGTTTGTTGCTCAGCCGCAGTTATTATCATCGTACAAAGCACGGTCATCTTGTCTGCAGTTTTGCTATTTATCGGTCTTCTTACGTTGTCAATAGGATAACGATGGTGCGCAATCGTTGGTCGCGCAGGCATAATTTCCGTGTACCTACCAACTAATCTTTCTGCAATTACCCCCTCTTCCATTTCCAGTTGGTTTGCATATCTATATAGATGGTCAAAGTCTTCAAGAAGGGCAAAATCAAGGGCTTTCTTTACGTAACAATCCTTTTCACGCTTAGCAAGTTCAGCAGTTAAATCAACGGCAAGTTGCTCATATCCTATAGTGTGTTGAAGGGGTGTTTCCGTAATGGGCTTGAGCATAGAAACTTTAAGTTGTTGTTGCTTTTCAACGTTTCTCGTAAGAGAAAGTTCCCTTCTTAAATCCATATTGTCAGTGTGCCTTTGAAATTGATGTGAAAACCAATTTGCCTCAAACTCAGTACCATTCATTAAAATAATACGCGTTTTGGTATAAGGGTCAACTTCCCTTGGGTTATATGCCTTGGGATACTGCTCTTTCCAGTTTTCAATGCTGTCAAAAAGTGACGTCGGTTTCTCGTTAAATGGGTTCATACAAATCTCCTTTCTTAGTATTATGATATGAAAGAAAGAAGTTTAAACGTGAAAAAGTGTTTAATATAATCGTTATCTGTAAATAAAAAGCGCGAAAACTCGCGCTTAGAAAACTTTGATGCAATTTTATTTTAGTTTATATAATAATCTAATGCCTCACTCCAAGTACCGTTATACTTTTCATAAGCAGAAGTTATATTGTCGGCTTTCTTTAAGTTAGAGTATACGTTGTTTTTGCCACCTATCGTACTTTCCTTAAAGTTTTGCATTGCATTATTGCTGAAAAGATATACCTTGGAAAGCCCACTACACTCTCTAAACGGGCTTATAGATGGATAATTATTCTCCGTTGAATTAGGGGGCGAAACAAGGTTTATAAGCACTATAGAAAGTTCCTTGTTGCCTTGGAATGCCGAGTCGTATATCGCGCTTACGTTAAGACCTATAACGAGCGTCTTAATTCCCCCTTGTGAGAAGGCAGATCCTTTAATTACAAGCGACGTTCCCCTATCAAGTACTACCGTACTTAGATTTTTGCAGTTGTGGAAGGCTTGCTTTCCTATCTCTTTGAGCGCTCTATTGGAGTAGAAATAGGTTATTGCACTTCCGTTAAAAGCATCTGCTCCTACGTACTCTAAGGCAACGTTTTCATTCTTATCCTTTTGATAAGTGGTGTTTCCTTCCTTCCATACTACTTCGTACAATACGTCGCAAGTGTAAAAAGCCCTGTCTTCAATGCGCTTTAAGGTGGTAGGTAGGTAAACCTTCGTTATTTTGTCGTGAATAAAGTAAGTACCTACTGAATAGACTTCGTAAGAAAGGTTATTATGCACGATAACTGAAGGTATAGTAATCTCTCTATCCACGTTGAAAACGGACGTTATTTTGGCTTTATTTGAGCCTAAACTTAAATTGCCTTCATCATCAATAGGCTCAAATGATAGTTTTACACCGTTTTGCGCGGTGGTTATTAAATCGTACGCGCAAACGTAGTCGCTTGCACCATCCTTTGCCCACGAGCCGTTCTTATCTCTAAATGAAGTTAAAGCGTCAAGTTTTACGTAATACTTTGCCTTTCTCGTTAACCCTGCGCCCCATACTGCGTCAGTTTCTACGTAATAAGGCACGTTGTCGGTGAGAATATTGATAGCCTTTAGGTTGGTGTTTCCCCAAAACGGTGCTTTACCATAGTAGGTTAAACTGTAAATGGTAATCTCTTCAAACTTGGAGTTTTCAAAGGCGTATTCCCCTATCTCGCTTAAAGTGGAATCTTCCTTAAACCTAACGGTAGTAAGATTAGTATTTGCAAAGGCTTGCTTACCTATCTTCTTTAATGAATTTGGATAGGAAAGATAACTTAAAGTTTGCATTCCCTCTCCCGATGATGCAAAGGATAATTCGCCTATCGTTTCTAAACCTTCGCTCAATTTTACTTCGGGACTTGCCATAGTAGAATAAAGATTTATGCAGTTATAAAAACATTTATCTGGAATATCCTTAACACCCGTCGTTGCACTCGTAGTGAAAGTTGAGCCCGTTTCGTTAAAGGCAAAACCTAAATATAAACTTTTCAGTTCTTTTGCACTTTCAAAAGCACTCTTTCCAAAGTTTTTTGTGGTTAAATTTATATTTTTCTCAAAATATACTGATTTGAATAAGGAGTTTTGGAAACATCCTTCCCCTATGCTCGTTACCGTTTGGGGAATTAAAAGTGCATCGTCCATTTGGAAATACATATCTCCCCTATATGGGTTTGGAATGGACGTATCCCACGTGCAACCTTTGAATGCGTATGCACCTATCTCTCTCAACGTGTTTGGCAAACCACCTACCCTATAACGATAATAGGACGACTCGCCACCTAAGATTATCTTTCCACAATTAGCAAAAGCCATTTTGCCTATTTTTTCCACGCTACCAAGTTCAATTTGCATTCCCACTGAATTCATAAAAGCATAGTCGCCTATTTCAACTATGGTGTCAGGGAGTATTATAATTTTATTACTTGCAACGGACGTGAACGCATAAGATGCAATTTTCCTTACGGGATAGCCCTCAAGTTCACTTGGAATTTCAATGGGGAAAGTGGTTTGTTTACCTTCTTCACTAACTCCCGTAATTATCACTTCTTCATTTTCTACCCTATAAGTATACGGGCGTGCATAATATGGATAAACGGTGATATCTTTGTAGAAAGTATAAACCTCTCCGTACTTAACTTGGGTACCCTTACCATCCTTTTCCGTAAACCATCCAACGAATACGTAGCCTTGCTCTCCGTATACGGGATTATTGATAATATCAAGGGTTACGTAGTCGTTCATATTGGTATCAGGTACTAACGCTAAAGATTGCATATAACCGTTTTCTACAACTTTAGTACTTGAAAGAACAACTTGTCGTGCAGTAGAAAAGTCCATCGTTAAATTGAAAGTAGGTTGTATTTGTATGGTTTTAACGTTGTCCTTTAATCCTAATATTTTTTCCGTTTTACCCGTTTGGGTAAGGTATCGTATTTCATCAATTTTTACTTCGTGAGTACCACTTTGCTCACTAAGTTTTATTTCGCCTATAGTTATAACTTTATTGTTGCTACCTGCTGAAAACTTGCTCTTTTCATACTTTTCCCCGTTGTAATTTAGGGAAATAATTTCCAAACTATCGGGGTTGGACAAATGAATCTCTATGAAAAAATGCTCCGTTTGGTTGTTGTAAACTTCCAAACAAACGTCCGACTGCTCATCGCCGTTGTGTCCGTTTATTCCTGGAATGATTTTTACCTTGGTCAAAGTAGGCAAAACTACCGTCTTACCTTCATCTAAACTTGGTGGTTCTTCCTTGTTGCAAGATACTACGAATATGCTCAAAAGCACTACGAACACTGCAACTACTAAAAAGATCTTCTTTTTAGCCATTCATTTTCCCCTTTCTCTTAATAAGTACGATTATAAGCGCAACACCACCGCCTAAGAGTGCAACGCCACCTGCTGATAGTCCTATAATCAAGCCTAAGTTGTTATTGCCATCTTCTACTTCTTCATTTGGAGTAGTAGAGGGAACTTCCGGTTTACTTGGCTCTTCGGGTTCGCTTGGCTCACTTGGCTCTTCGGGAGTGGGTGTTTCAGGCTCGCTTGGCTCTTCGGGTTGTTCAACTTGGTTAACTACTACCTTTATTGTCTTAGAGAATAATACTTCGTTTTGTAGCATTATCTCAATTAACACTATCTCTGAACTACTCGTAAAGGTATAGGTAGTGTTCATAGTAGGCTCGCCGTTGATAACGAGCACTGCACCACCTACGAGTTTGTCTGATAAGTTTAAGGTTATGGTTACTTCGCCCTCCCCTTCTATAACTTCAGGTAGTTCATCTTCACCAAACGTGATTTCATAATCTTCTTCTTCAACCGTTGAAGTTAGGGTATACTTTAAGTCCGTAACACTTTCAAAGTTTACGCTATCGTTAGGTGTGAAATCTACGGTATATTCGTAAGTGCCGAATACGAGCGCGGGCGTAGTGCCTAAACTACTACGGAAAGTAAACGTGCCTTCTACTTCCATTCCGCGATAGGTTACCGTTGCCTCTACGTCGTCGTTTCCAAGCAAATGCTCTACGTCAAAGGGTATTTCCTTTCCACCTACGAATTGTACGTAAGGTACGCCCTTTTTAATTGCTAACGCTACCGTAAATACTTTAGTGCGATAGGTAGGCTTGGAAACGGATACTACGATGGTATAATTGCCTGCGTTTACGGGAGTTAAACTATAAGATACGCTTGCTCCATCGGGTAGATTTTCAACGGGTATTTCAATTGGTTCGCCCGTATAATTGGTAGTAAGACTATTTACTGCTAAATTGCTATCAAATTCTCTATATCTTACCGTTACTTCCTTTGCGCTTGCGTCTACTTTAGTTAGTGCGTAGTCGTCGTATAGCACGCCACCATCGTTTACTTTAATGGAAACCACAACGGAATAATCGCCTTCAACGGCGTTATCAAAGCCTTCAACAAGGAAGGTGGGCGTTATGGTATCGGTTAAAATTTTGCCGTTTAATTCAAAGGTAAAAGTGGTAGGTAGACTTTCACCTACGTAAAGGGTTACGGGAGTTACGACGTAAGTTGCACTCTTTTTGTTAATTACTGAAGTAAAGGTCTTTACCCCTTCTTCAATTTCATAACAATATACACTTTCGTTATTGTCGTTTTTCTTAGTAAAGTTTGTAGTTGCCTCAAAGTGATATTCCCCTGCGTGCTTAAACGTGCCGTCTAAGTTGATTCTTACGTCGGGATTTTCAATTATCGCTCTACCACTAACTGCTCGTAGCATCGTTTGTTTGAAGGTGCTATCATAACTTACTTCTTTGCCGTTATAGTCGTAACTTGCCTTTATACCCGTGCCTGGATAACTGATGCTACTCCAGTCGTAGGTTATCTTCATTGGGCTAACGACAACCTTGCCTTCACACTTGGTTAGTGCAAAATTAACGAATACGTACGGCTTACCATATTCATCAAGCACGTCGCCCGTAATTGGGTCTGCGCTATCAATATCGTATACGCCGGGAGTAATTACGCTGTCTTGGTGCTCTGCAACTTTTATATATAGTTTTACCGTTGCCCTTGCTTCTTCTGCTAAGGCGTATCTAATTTCCACTTCAACGTATGGTAGTCCACCACCTTGTGGGCGAGTTAGTTCGCCGTATTCAAAGTATTGAACGGGAAGTACGTCGTCAAGGTTTACGTTTGCAGTACCGTTTACAACGGTAAGTCCCATTATTCTACCCCTTTCAGTCATAACGTAGTTGTCGTTTAAGGGGGTAATTTCAATTGCGTAAGTACCCGTTGGGTCAAGTACGGGTTTGCCTTGAACGTTCTTTGCTTCAAAGTTTACCGATTCTCCCTCAATAGGCTCGTAGCCTACGACGTACCCTAACTCGTTTGCCCATTTTGTAATTTCCGCGTCAGTGTAAGGAGTACCACGATAGGTCTTGAATGCAAAACCTTGAAGTTCAATTTCTTTAGGCTTAATTTCAAAGGAAGAAACGACTTCAGACTCGTAGTCAAGGAAGTTATTATTTCCTTTCATTACTACGTAAATATCTTTTAGTTTTACTGCGTTTTTAAGGTTAATGGGGTTATTCAACGAACTCTTTTCTTCATATTCTCCCGTTATCTTGTTATAAACGCTATAATAGTAGGTGGTAGTGTAAGCATAAGAACATTCCGTATAATCTACGCTAATGTTCCAGTCCTTGCCGTCATAAGTAGGCATAGTTGCGCTACTCAACGCAACCTTTTCACTACCCCTTATTAGATATAGTCCTGAAATATTATCACTCTTAGGTGTAATCTTGAATTCGCGCGTTGCTGTAATGCCGTAATAACCTTTGGTTTCTTGAATGGTAACGGTTACTTCGTAATTAAGATATCCTACTCCTAATACGTCGCGAGGAGTGCCTGTGAAGTTTACCTTTGCTCCGTTGTCTTTGAGCATCTTGAAGGTATAACTTACTTCCCCTTCAAAAATTTCTCCGTTAAAGTCAAGAGCAACGGGCTCGCCCGTATATACGTAACTATATACCATATTGAGCGCGTAGGTTTTCTTGCCTACTACAAGGGTGCCGTTTGATGAGTTAACTACTATGTAGTTACCCATAACTTTTCCACTACCGTTTTCCACGTAATTTGAAAGGGTTAGTATAATTTGAAGGGTGTCCCCTGCTTCGGTAATACCCTTTTCGTAACTTGAAGTTAGGGAATAGTTTGCACTTAATATATTTTGGTAATCTTCTTCCGTTGCAACTCCATCAAGGAAGGTAATTTCTACGTCGTATACGGCATCTTCGTTAAACTTAACTTCACTATCCTTTGCAACTATCGTGATTTCTTTGTGCTTAATCGTTAAACTCAACGTAGTTGCAGGTAGTGGTGCGTAGTTTATAGAATTAATCGTTACGTTAACTACTACTTCGTATTCTCCTGCATCTTTAAATGAGTAAGGAGTAGTGCTTTCAATGCCTTCATAAGTATAGGTGCAAGTATAATCTAAAGCGCCTACGTCGGTCAGTGGGCGTAAAATTGCACTTTCTTTCAGTGATGCTTGATGGCTTAAGCCGTCGTAGGTGATTTCTTCACTAAGTGCGTTACTATCAAAACTCAAAAGTAGTGGGTTTACAAGAATATTTACCGATGCACCTGCTACTAAGTTGAAGTTGTTGCTAAACTCTTGGTTGCTTGCGTTTAGTAGTTGGAATGAAAGGTAATAATCTCCGATATCAGCACCTACTTGGTAGTCGGTTTCGTATGAGAAATATTGTAGATAACTTTCAACGTTGAAGATGGTATCGTCAGTGTGATATGAAATCTTTTCTTCATCTAAGTTATCTTGATAACTTAAATTCGCAACGGAATGGCCGTCGTACAATAGGTCTATTGCAACCTGCCTTCTTGCAACGTAAAAATAGATTTCCTTTTGCGTATCTTCATAACCTTGTACGCTTAAAACTACGCTGAGCGTATAGATACCTGCGTCGCAGATTTCATCAACGAGTCCCGTAATAGTGCCGTTAGGACGCTCAAGGTGAATTATATTTTTTAGCGTTACCATTACTCCGTCATAGTTGGTACCTACTACGTTAAATGAAGTGCTTAAGTTGAAAAAGTCTTCGCCGTATATTAGTGCATCTTCCTTACTCATTCCACCAAGTGCATTGGCAACGGAAAGATTTGCATAGTCAAATTCCCCTATCTCCCTTGCAAAATAGCACTTAATAGTGGTAGAAGAAGTATTTGCCGTGCTTGGCACCGTAATTTCAACGGTATAATTGCCGATACCTACCACGAAATCTTCTACGATTGAGCCGTTTTCAGTGGTAATTTGCACGCCTACTCCTTGATATTTCTTCAAAGGATGGGTATAGTTGGGATGGGATTCTTCAACGACCGATAAACCTAATTCATCAAATACGCTTGAAAGACTTTGAAGGTCAAGTAAACTTAGCAGTTTATACTCGCCCGTACCTTCTTCAACGACACTCCATTTGAGATTTGCAACACCATCGTTATTGACCGCTAAAATTGCGTCAATATATACGATTTCATCTTGATAGGTAAAACGATAGTTTGAGTTAATTTCAAAAATATCTTCATTATACGCCGTACCGTTTTGGTAGTACCAATTAAAGGTCTTTGATGAAAGATAATCCTTAATTTCAAAACTAAGACTATCCTTAATTAGCGTTTCTACCGCTAACTTAGTGATGCTTTCAGCATCTATTACTTCTTCAAAAGCACCTTGCACCTTACCAAACTTGTCGCTAGCAGACTTATAAGGAGTCTTGAATTGTACGGTTTCTTTATAACTTAAATTATCTTTAGGGAAAACAAGCACGGGAATATCTTCTTCTATTCCCTTTTCGTATGCCCAACTATAACTATCCATAAATTCATCTCCACCGAAAGACCAGTTGTCCGTGTAGAGATATTTGTTGCCAAATTCCACTAAATTAACGTTTGGGAAAACGCTAAAGTCTATATCGTTAGAGTAGTGATAGGTGGTGCCGTCAAAATAGATGCATTCACTTGCAGTATTGAGTGCGTAGATTGGCGCAACTGTATTTTGCTCCTTTCTTTCTTGATAGCAAGAAAGGATAGAAGAGTTAGCCCCCTCTACTTCTACAACGCTTTGACTGCCACCATAAATACGGCTTAAAAGTATAATACCGTTGTTCGTAGTTACGAAACCTGCGTTTTCAGCATCTACTTCTGCACGGGCAATCATGCCGTTTTCACTAAGTAGGTCTGCTATCTTAGCGCCTTTAATAGTAACGTTATAAACGTATGTGTTTAGCGTTTCAGCAAGAGTGCAATTTAAATTAAGATCGCTTATTCTTACGTGGTTGAAGAAGTCCCCTTCACCGTTATAAACTGAATTACCGTTAACTTCCCCAAAAACGGGTGCGTTAGCATTGCCGTTTATGGTTTTACCACAACCGTCAAAATACCCTACGAAGGTAGGAATTAAAGGCTCGGAATAGTCAAACTTACTTAAATCTATATCGTTTACCAAAATTGCGTATTCGTTAGCGGTTAGGTTTTCAAGATATAAAAACTCACTTTCGTTGGTAATTTCGTATGGATTTTCTTTCGTACCGTTACCATTGGGTTTTATAGCCGTCTTAGCAATAAATTCGGCACTTACACCTACTGCGTTTTCATCGTAGGTATAGTTAAGCATCCTTGCATTAAAAATTGGGAAGGTATTTCCCACGTCCCCTTGGAATGAAATAAGGTCAACGTTATTTCCAACACCTATAAAAGGTGCGCCGTAAAGGTTTATGCCTACTGACAATTTTTGAGTGGTATTCTTCAAAACGGCGTAGTTGAATTCAATATAACTTGAAATTACGTCGTCGTTAAAAACGGTGTCAAGATCGCCTTCTGCAAGAGTAACGTCATAGTAGTAGCAATTAACTATCTTTTCATCTACGGGGTTAGCGATTGGGAAATGGTTTTCCCCCGTTTTTGCAACCGTTCCAAGTACTTTTGCATTGCTTATGGTGCCGTAGTTATTTGCAACAAGACCTGCCGTTGCATTGCCTGAAAGAGAGCCTACCATACTTACGTTTGATACGCTACCGTTATTGGTTTGCGCTAAAGCGCAAGCAACGACTACGTCTTCAATTTTAACGTCAAGAAGTTGAAGGTTATTGACTACACCCGTTTCACCTATCGTTGAGAATAAACTTTCCCTAAGTCCAACTATCGCGTGTCCCCTTCCTTCAAATATTCCTTTGAACGACTCTTCGTTTCTCTTAATTTGATAGCCACTATCGTAAAAACGAGAAAGATATAGGTCGGAAGTGAGAATATATTTCTCCCCTTCCTTTGCGCCACCTCTAAAAGACAAGAAATCAAGGAAATCTTGCTCGGTTTCAATATAGTGAACGACGGTCTCTCCTTCTGCGTACGTTGTGGAATTATTCCATCCGTAAAGAGTGCAAACACCCGTTGCAACTATTAAAAGTGATAATATTACTACTAAAAACGATTTTTTCATAGGCTTAACGATTCTTGTTGTTTATTGTCTTTTGTGAAAGCCAAGTTATTTCCTTTTTAACAAGTTTAATCTTGCGCTTTCCTACTATCGCGTCCACAATTTGTATAACGACGCCACAAATAATGGGAAGATAGAAAGTGAATACTCTATATAAAATAACTGCCCAGAATAAAGTGCCTTCCGGTACTACGTTATTAAATACTGCATAAAACGATGCCTCTGCGCCACCACTACTACCGGGAGTGGGAATAAGACCTGAAGAGAAAGTAGTATAGAAGGCTTTGGAAATAAGTTCACCAAAACCACCTTCTCCACCAAGCATTCTAACGATAATATAGGGATAGGTTGCAACGGCAAATAGGTCAATTAAAGAAAGTGCTCCTACGATGAAAATTATGGACTTGCTCTTTTCTAAGAATTTGAACGCTGCAATGAAACTATCAACGTTATCTTGCGCCTTAGCAACGGCCTTTTCTTCATCCTTAACAAGACGCATTTTCTTGCCAAGATGAACGAGTTTTCTCGTCATTTTGAGAGTAAAGGGTATGTTTTTGCTAAAAATCATAAGGATAAGTGGTAACATGGGAGTAATTATTATCCAAATGATGGTACCTGCAAGAATTACACCACTAACTTCCGTTTTTGCAAAAATGAAAAATAGTATTGCAAGACCGTCCATTGCAAATACCCTTATTGCGTGTTTAACGACGGGTAACGTTATTGCCGTTGGAGTGTCTATGTTAGACTTTGCCATATAGTGCATTTGGAATGGTTGTCCACCCGTAGCCCAAGGGGTAATGTTGTCGTAATAGGTGCCAAGGAATGCAACCTTTGCACTAAGCGCAAAACGATGTCCGTAACCACACTTGTTTATCATTGCAAAGAATACGAAGGTGTCTGCTAACATATGGGCAATAAAAGCAAAAATGAGAAGGAGTAGCCATTCGTAATGCTCCCCTATCCTTCTCATTACGTCTTCAAAACCAAGGAAATTGCTATCCTTAATTTCAATGAACAAAACTATACCAACTGCAATTACGTTAAATGCAATAAAAAGTAGGCTCGTTAGCCATTTTTTAGTTTTTTCCTTTTTGGTCTTAGGCTTCTTGAAGGTTTCATCACTTGGAAGTTCTAAACGCTCTTCAACTTTACCTACTACGTTTTCGTGAGTAAGTTCGTATTCTTCAAGCACCTTCTTGGACTTCTTCATTTCCTCACTATTTTCGCAAGGAATTTGATTATTACTTTCAAAATTGCTTTCATTTTGGCTATCTTCTTGAATGAAGTTTTCTTCCCTTTCTATTATTTCTTCTTTTACTTCAACACTATCTTCCACTCCCATTTCTGAAGTGGTTTTCTCGCCGTCACTAAAACAAGTTCTTTCTAAGTCGGTCATAACGTTTCCTTTTATATCATATTTGCGTGCGCGACTTTATGCGCGCTCTTGCGCATAGGCATACACATAATATTTTATTATATATTTGTGCGCGTGTCAAGAGCGAAAAATTTGCAATAATTGTAAAAAACATTTAAACCAACCTTGCCCTACATGGGGATATGTTTACAACACCATAACAAAAAGAGGTTGCGTTAAAACTTTTACACAACCTCTTTTATATCATAAACTCTTGCTACGAGATATCTCAATTTAATAATTTTCTTGACAATTCTTTAATCATATTACACCTTATAATTTTTCATATTCTGGAGTAATTAAATCTTCAATTTCAAAAGAACCGTCATTGATTTCGTTAAGACGCACTTTAAGTTTTGATAATAATTCAAGCATTTTTGACTTGTCCTCTATTTGTTTTTCTTTATTAAACCAACAAGCCTCACCATGTGAATCAAATTCATAATAAGATGTATATAAATCAGCCATTTCTTTGTCTAATTCTTTTATAATCAAATCTTCTTCTACCAGATTCAAAGAATCAATAAACCCTTCTTTATCGTACACCCATATAGGTCCATGTAGAAATTCTGTCATTAACTTTATTTTATTTTTAATATTCATATATTATTCTCCTTTATACTTTTTGGGATATGCCGAAACAAGAAACCCATTCGTGCCTATTCCTGTAACTACAAAGTATTTTCCATTATAATAGTAATCCCTTTCATATCCGGTTTTACCACCAACTGTGTTAGCCATATCGTTTTGTTCCTAAAAGTTTTTATGTGTTCATTATAACATATAACTGAAATTTGTAAATAAAAATGTCAATATCCCCCCTCTACTCCCCTCAATCTATTGACTGAAAATATTTATTATATTATAATATTGAAAACTATTTACATAGGAGTATCAAAATGAAAGTTCCCTTTGTTACTAAAGAAAAGGTAGAAGAAATTTCTGCCGTATATCCTACTCCCTATCATCTTTACGACAAGAAAGGTATCGTTGATAACGCAAAAGGCCTTTACAACGC
>JAZQVF010000183.1:0-2726 GCA_045631675.1 Candidatus Stercoripulliclostridium sp. | reverse complement strand
GGTCCCATTGGTATCTTGTAAACACAAGAGATAGGGTGATTGTAAGAACGACTACAAGCACCGATGCAGTAATTACTATTATCCATTTCTTTTCCATAACGACTTCCTTTTTAGGGTTATATAAATATGATAACACAAATTAAGTTAAAAATAAATACCAAATTTTAAATTGCCTTATCGTTTATAAAAGTTATCGTTTAGTATTCAAACAACTGAAATTAGGTTACCCTAAACTCAATATTCCAATTATTCATTGACATATTAGCGTTACTATGATAAAATTAAAATATGTTAAACGTAAGACTTAAAAAACTACTATCCCTTCTCACGCTTGTAGCCGTTGTTTTAACGAGTGCATTTTTTATGTTTGCTTGTAAGGATGATGAAATTAATGAAGGACCCCCTTGTGAGCCTCATAGTTTTATTAGAGTGGAAGACGCAGGCAATAGGGTGCCTACCTACGACGTAGAAGGTAGGGAGTTGAGAAAGTGTACTGAGTGTGGAGTTAGTGCTTATTTCGTCATACCTAAACTTGAAAGGTTAGACGGAAGAGAAAGTGAAGGCTATTTCCCACTACTTTCTTCATACGTAGTTTCATATGGTGAAACTTTAGAAGAAGTTAAGTCAAAATATTTCACGTCCGGTTGGGATTTCGTACTTGAAGGAAAAACGTTAGTAGGTAACTCAAGTGAAGAAGGATACGATTTTAAAGCAGTTTTTACTCCTACCGACAATAAATATTCAGTTGTAGAAACAACGGTAAGGCTAATAGTAAAAAAGGCTACGCTAAGTGAAATTGATATAACCTTAAACGACCCACTAAGGATACCTACGGATATAAATTCTTTGGAAGAAATGCCACTAACTTTGAGCGAAAGTCAGGTTATAAAAGGTAGCGTGCGTTGGGTGGAAAACCAAGAAATATTAAGAAATCAATCTTCCTACTACGAATATATTTTCACCCCCGAAGATACCGACAACTATGAAATATACGTTGGAAGAGTCTTACTTAACGCATAGTTTTTGGCTATAAACTAATAATTTAATAAAAACGTTTGTATTTGTACGCGCACGTGTGATATAATCAACCGCGTACAAATCTTTTTTATACGGAGTATAATATGAGAAAAGAGAATTCTAATCCCGATTTTGTGGCAATGGAAAAAGCCACCCTCAAATTCTGGCAAGATGAAAAATGCTTTGAAAAACTTGTTGAAAAGAACAAGAACGGCGAACGTTTCCGTTTCCTTGACGGTCCTATAACGGCCAATAACCCAATGGGTATTCACCACTCATGGGGTAGAACTATGAAGGACATGTACATTAAGTACAACGCCATGCTTGGCAAGTCCTGTCAATATCAAAACGGCTTTGACTCACAAGGACTTTGGGTTGAAGTTGAAACCGAAAAGGATCTTGGTATTGAAGTAAAGAGTGACATTACTCGCTATGGTGTTGACAAGTTCACCACCAAATGTATGGATAGAGTAAAGAAGTTTGCAGGCGTTATAACTGAACAATCTAAGCGTCTTGGCCAATGGATGGATTGGGAAAATAGTTATTTTACCAACACCGACCTTAACATCACTTCTATTTGGCACTTCCTAAAGGTTTGTAATGAAAAGGGTTGGCTTGTTAAGTCACACCGTCCTATGCCTTGGTGTCCTCGTTGTGGAACTTCTCTAAGTGATCACGAAATGAGTGGTTCTTATGCAGATATGGAACACCTTTCCATTTTTGCAAAACTTCCTATCGTTGGAACTAACGATAAGATTATCCTTTGGACAACCACTCCTTGGACCTTAACTTCTAACTGCGCACTTGCAGTAAACCCTGAAATTGATTACGTTCGCGTAAAGGTTAAGAGTGACGATGCAAACCTAATAGTAGGCAAAAACGCACTTGGCAAACTTAAAGGCGACATCTTAGAAGTAAGCGATCCTTTCAAAGGTGCAGAACTTATCGGCAAAGAATATAAGACTTGCTTTGAAGATTTTGAATGTCAAAACTTCACCCACGTTATCGTACCATGGGAAGACGTTGATGCAACCGAAGGTACCGGTGTAGTACACATTGCTCCCGGTTGTGGTGCAGAAGACTTTGAACTTGGCAAGCGCCTTGGACTTCCCACCATCTGCCCCATTGACGATGAAGGCGTTATTATTGAAGGTTTCGGCAAGTTCAGTGGCATGAAGACCACCGATCTCGTTGACGACGTTGTAAAGGCTCTTGAAGAACAAGGCAAACTTTACAAGACCGAAATGTACACCCATAGTTATCCTAAGTGCTGGAGATGTAAGACTCCAGTTGTATTTAAACTCGTTGATGAATGGAGCATCCGCACTGATGAAATTAAGCCCCTTATGATTGAGGCAGCAAAGACCGTAAAATGGGAACCCGAATTTGCAGGAAAGCGTATGCTTGACTGGTTGAATAATATGGGTGATTGGAACATTAGCCGTAAGAGATTCTACGGTCTACCACTTCCCTTCTACGTCTGTAAGAAATGTGGTCACGTTACCGTAATAGGCTCCAAGGAAGAACTTATTGAAAGAAGTGAACACGGCAACATTGACAACGTTCCCCATCTTCATAAGCCCTATATTGACGAAGTTAAGATCCACTGTGAAAACTGTGGCGAACTCGTTGAAAGAGTGCCTGAAGTTGGCGACTGCTGGCTTGATGCAGGTATTACTCCCTTCTCAACTAAGAAGTATTTTAGTGAT
>JAZQVF010000182.1:0-10819 GCA_045631675.1 Candidatus Stercoripulliclostridium sp. | reverse complement strand
TATTGGCTTACGCGAAGTGCGCCAACTGCTACTGATGCAAAGATTACGATTGCGCCCCAAATGTATGCCCATTGACGAACGGGGAATACTGAAATGAGTGCGAATAGTAGGTTGTTACTATCAAGCCATGCAGCATTTTGATAACCGGGCATACCTCTGCCACCTGCAGCAGGAGTTAGCATGATTTGGAGACCATCGTTTCTAAGGTCAATACCTACGTAAATTTCTGCACCTGCAAGAGCGGGATCAGCAAGAGCTTCGTTAACTGATACGAGAATGTCACCAACAGGATTTGCAATCAAAGGAATGATGTCTTCAATGCCTGAAACGCCTGCAAGAAGGCCACTAAGGTCAATATTCATTGCAGTTCCTTGCATATCAAGAATACTCCAAGTAATTACGGTTTCAACTTCTTCGTTGATAACGGGCTTGTTGTAGATGTTTTCGCCATCAGCATCGGTTACGATAGTCTTAGGAGTTACGTCTGCTTGTAGATAGAAGGTTACTTCTTCGTTAACTTCTCTTTCGTTTAAGAGAAGGTGAACAAGTACCGGAATGGTTAGACGGTTGTCGTTTGCCATATTAAGCCATGGGCCGTTGGTAAGGAAAGTCTTATAACCGTTGGCATCCATTGCTCTGAAGTTTTGCTTTACAAGTGCTTGAACTTCGGGTGATGAATAACCTGCTGCTACCCAATCTTCTTCGGTGAAGTCTTCGGATACGGGAAGGTTCTTGTTGGCTACGTTCATACGAATGAAGTCTTCAAGAAGTTTGCCGTGTACTTCTGCTTGTGCCTTATAGTCTTCTTGCATGTGTGGGAACAAACGAGTTCCTGAAGTTGCAGTGTTTAGAATGTCAGGGAGAAGTGCGGGAATGTCAGCTACAAGCCAAATACCTGCGGTAAGAACGAAAGCCATGATTACGAGAGTAGCAACACTCTTCATAACTCTCTTTCTATTACCCTTGTGTTTCTTGGAGTTTTTACCGGTAACGATAAAAATGATGGTGTATACAAGAAGTAGTACTACTGAAAGGATAAGACCGATGAAGGGCCAGAAACCATAAGTGCCACCTTCTTGATAAATTACAAGGCTGTTGAGCGCGATGAGCGCTACAAGTGCTGGGAAGCCAATGATATATAATATTACTTTAAGAACGTTTTTCATTATACTTTCCTCCCCTATTATTTCTTAGCAAGCTTAAGCTTTGCATATTGTTCATCAATCTTAGCGGTGAACCAGTATGCTGCAAGGATGCAGAATACGATTGCTGCACTCATCTTAAGAGCGATGGTACGTACAACTACCATTGGGTAGAAGGTTTCAATAAGTTCAGTTTGAGCATCCCAACGATCAAACATGTCAATTAGACCTTGTTCTGAATATGGGTTAGGAGTTCCTGCCATATTGTCAAGGTTCATTAGACCTACGTTGTTGCCTACGAGAACACAACCTACTTTTGCACCGTGGACGGTTGCATAGTAGTTAGCATATGCATATTCCTTAAGTGCTTCGTCTTCTAGGAAGTAGAAAATGGGGTAGGTTGAGGGTGATTGATAGTTTGAATATCCTTCAAGAAGTCCCATAAGGTCATCCTTAGTGAGAGAATCATTGCCGGTTCCGATAAGGTCTGCAAGAGTCTTGCCAAGTCCTAAGCCGTTGATAACGTCAATAAGATCGTCAACGGTAAGGTCTTCGGTTAGAAGTGACTTGATGTCAAGACCTTCTGGAAGTTCAACGATCATGCCAAGTACTGAAAGCAATGCACCAACTGACTTGTTAGCGCCAAGTTTTCCACCGATAACACTTGCGATTGCATCAAGTCTATCATCGGTTACGTAGAACTTCTTAGCATAGCCGTCTTCGCCGTAAGCGAGTTCATATTCGTCTGCAGAAGTGATATATTCAAAGCCTTCCATTTCAAAGGTTGATGCGGAAGCGCCTTTCTTATACTTGTTCCAATCGGAATTGCTGTCGTTTTCAAGTGCTAAAAGTGCTGCAACGAGTTCAGTTTCAATATCTTTGCCCTCTGCTGCATAAGCAAGTTTGTTTCCATAGTATGCTCTTTGAACTGCAATAGCTTGCTTTAGACTGAAAAGATAACCGTCTGAGAACATGCCGTTGGGGCTATAGTATGCTTGATCTTCTTCATTAAAGATAACTTCTGAACCATCACCGTTTGCACCATAGTTCTTACCTTCAAGAACGTTAACGTTAAGATTGAAGGTCTTTGCATAAGATTCAATTTCCTTGTTGATCTTAGTAAGTTCGCCTTCATAGTTAGCGGGGGTGATGATTTTTTCGTAAGTGTAGAAATGACCTTCTTCTAAGTTGGTTTCTTCAACGTACTTAGTAACCATTTCTTCGTATTGTCCCTTTAGCATGAAGTCACTATAAACGATGGGAGCAAGGGTAAAAACTGCTGCAAACAATGCAACCCAAACGGCTCTTGCCAATCTGTTCTTCTTGCAAATGCCCCTGAACAATAATTGGATTAAGGCTACGACTACCCAAATTACTGCAGCGATGATAATTGCCATATAACCATTGATGCCACTTGCAAGATATGATTCTGCTACGGGCTTGTTGGTAAGCATTACAAAGTGCACGAAGAGTGGGAAGCCGAGTGCGTAAAATACGACTTGTAGTACGCGTAGGACTGTTATTTTTCTTCTAACTTTTTCCATTTCGCAATCTCCTTCTGTTATTTTGTGTATTACGCGCGTGCGTATGCGCTTATACTCTTTTATTATATATAAAAGGCGCGTGTGTGTCAATACCAAATTTTTATAAATTATTAAAATTTAGTTTGGAAAATTTATTGGAAAATAAAAAAGCCCTTCCAAGAAGGGCTTGTAAAAGTTCTACTCATTAGTCTTTTAGCGCATCATCCAACGCTCTACATGCTTTTGAGAAAAGTTTTTTACCAATATGTCGTCTTCCGTAATAAATTAAACTTCCCTTTCTCCAACGAGTGCAAGGCTCAACCATCATTATCATACCTAAATACATACGAAGTAGATTTGCCCTTACCCTGATTGATGGCGTTACTTCAAACGGCGTTACGCTATTGTAACCTTTAATAAGATATTCGTTTTTTGAAAAGTCGTGGAAAAGATTTAAGGAAATGAAATCACCTACGGGATCGCCCCACATAGCACGCTCCCAATCTATTAGTCCTTGGAAATTGTGCGTTTTTGAAACGAATATGTTTCCTACCCATACGTCAAAATGAACGAGTGACGGCTCTTTGACTTCCTTGAGATAAGGCTCTGCTTTGTCCAAAATTTGTTGGATACGCAAGGTGTCAAGTTTTACTTCAAGCACGGTTGCATCGGCAATAAGATTGTTAACCATCTTTCTGTATGCTTCTGCCCAACTCTTTTCCAAACCACATTGGGGATAACCATATCCTTCGCCCTTGATTTTATGTAACTCTGCAAGACAAGCACCCAATTGATAGTCAAATCTCTTGTGTTGCTTTATTGATGGGAACGTGTAGCCGAGCAACGCAGTGTTAAGTGCTTCCATAATGAAATAATCAACGGAAACCTTTTCTTTCGTCGTATCACTAAAAACAACCTTAGGGCGCTTTACGGGAGTGCCTTCCAGCCTTTCGTAAAATTTTATTTCAGAATTAAGAATATCCTTCTCGTAACTTAAAACTTTAACTTCGGGACTGGAACCAAACTTCATAAAATAGCGAGCCTCACCACTTCTTATTTGGAAGATGGTGTTAAACTCGCCTGCTTCAACTTCTTTAATAAAATCAGCAGTGCCAAGACCCGCTTGTTCAAACAGGTTTTTGGCATCCGTTCTGCTTATTTTATACTTGGTATAACTTTCCATTGCAATCTCCGAATAAATCGTATATATAAATTATATATAATTTATTCATAAATTACAAGTACTTTTTAAAATTTCTACCACTTTTTTGCCGTTTTAAAGCCCCTTAGACTATTCTTTGGGTACTCTTTTTGCCTTTTTAATAGTGATGTCATCTTTTAACTTTACCATATACGGAGTTTTAACGAATGCAAAAATCATTGATCCACCTATAACGATTGCAATGGCAGGTTGAACGAATTGCATAGGAAGATTTACGATTGCCATTTCCCATCCGTACATAATTCCTTCAAAAACGAAGTAACTTGCAACCATTACTATTGAGCCTATAATAGCACCGAGTAAAAAACGTACCACATTGACTTTCTTATAGAAAAACATACTTGCTACAAGTGCCATTAATCCCTTTGCAAACAATGTGATAGGCGCGTAGATTACGTACCCTGCAAGTATGTCTGCAAACATACTGCCAAGCGCTGAGGCAATAACTGAAAACACGGGTGGCAACATAAAACTTGAAAGTAAAATAAACACGTCGCCAACGTGTACGTATCCTAAAGTTATAGGAAACTTAATGAATGCCGTGCTTAAAAAGATTAGGGCTGTGAAAAGTGCAGTAGCCGTTATGCACTTGATTTTGGAATTTCTATCCATTTTCTTTCTCCTTTCCGTATATACTCAAGGCAACCTTAATGCCGTCAACGGCACTTGAAGTTATCCCACCTGCGTAACCTGCACCTTCTCCGCAAGGGTATATACCTTTTACGTTTGATTCCATATTTTCTCCCCTATTCATACGAATTGGTGAAGAAGAATGCGTTTCAGGTGCAATAAATACCGCTTCTTCCCCATCAAATCCCTTAATTTTCCTACCAAAAGTTTCCATACCTTCCTTTAAACTATCACTAACGTACTTGGAAAACAACGAGTTTAAATTAACTCCCGTTACCCCCGGAAGATAGGAACATTTTATATCACTTGAAGTGATTTTATCATTCTTAAAATCTTTATATTTTTGGCTTGGTGCCTTAAAGTTACCACCTGCCATTTGATATGCCTTTCTTTCCAACTCCTTTCTTGCCCTAAACCCACCGAACAAGGTGCCGTCAAAGTCTTGAGGCGTTACGGAAACAAGAACTGCAGAGTTTGCGTACTTATTATCTCTTGCCCTATTGGACATTCCGTTAGTAACGATGGTTCCATCTTCAAAAGAAGAGCATACGACTTCCCCACCCGGACACATACAAAAAGTGTAGACTCCCCTACCGTTTGAAACGTGAGTGGAAAGTTTGTAGTCTGCAGGTGGGAGTTTATCCTTAGAAACTCCATATTGAGCGTAACTTATTAACTCTTGCGGATGCTCCACTCTTACACCGATTGAGAAAGGCTTAGGAGACATTACTATACCCTTGTTGCAAAGCATTTCAATGGTATCTTCAGCGCTTTGACCTATAGCAAGAATTAGGTAGTCAACTTCTTCTTTTTGTGTTCCGTTTATAGTAATTTCGGTTACCCTATTGTCAACTATCTTAACGTTTGTAAGGTTTGCGTGAGTTCTTAACTCGGCACCCATTTCTTTCAAATGATTGCGCATATTAACAACCACTTTTCTCAAGACGTCAGTACCTACGTGTGGTGCCGATTCGTAGGAAATATCTTCGGGTGCTCCTGCCTTTATTAACTCTCCAAAAACTACGGCAGTATACTCTTTTGATATACCACTATTCAACTTTCCGTCAGAGAAAGTACCTGCACCACCTTCGCCAAATTGAACGTTGGTTTCACTATCTAATATGCCAAAGTTTCTTAGGTTTTCAATTTTTTCCACCCTTTCTTCAACGGCTCCACCACGCTCTAATATGATAGGCTTAAAACCCAACTCACATAAAGTTAATGCTGAGAAAAGTCCTGCAGGCCCACTGCCTACTACCACTACTTTCTTGCTCGTACTGATGGGAGTATAACCTAAGCCTTTAATTGAGGTTGGGGGTAAAAGGTATTCTTCTGCTCTTATGCCCTTCGTTGATTTCAACTCTACCGCTACACTTATAACGTAAAGAATGTTGTTTTTATAGCGCGCGTCAATGCTCCTTGAAAGGAGTTTTATGCTCACAAGATTATGCTTGTAGGTATTAAGTTTTTTTAAGACAGCCTTGGTTAAATCTTCTTCAGTATAACCTATGGGAAGTCTTATGCCCGTTAACCTATACATTTTCGCCTACCGCCATTCCACTTGCTACTGCCCACATAACGTTGAAACCACCACATTCGCCGTCTACGTCCAACACTTCGCCCGTAGCATACAAACCTTTCTTTAGTTTAGATTCAAGGGTATGAATATCAAATTCTTCCACTTTAAGTCCACCACTCATTACTTGCGCAAGATCACTTGAGCCAAGTCTTACGTTAGACAAAGGATAGGTCTTTACGTTTGATGCAATTGAGTGAACGTTACTACTCATCTTCAAAAGATTGTTTACTATTTCCTTGTGGAATAGATGCTCAATTCCTACCGACCTTATAATTTCTTCAACTTCAGTTAAGGTGTACTCGGGCATTAAATCAAGGCATATCGTTACGTCTTGATATTTTCTCCTTGCAAGAGTGGTAGAAAGATTAAAAATAGCCGTGCCACTTACTCCGTTATCCTTAAAAATAATTTCGTCAAAGTTTTCGTTTATAAGTCTATTCTTTGCATATAAAGATGCTATTGCTTTACACCTTACACCACGCAAACCTTTAAGGTTTTCTTGTGAAGTTAACATGGGAACAAGAGAAGGTCTTCTTTCGTTGTTGTGGTGTCCAAACTTCTCGTAAAGGAATCCCGATTCCATACCAAACGTTGCCTTTGAGCCGGTTGCAAGTAGTATGTTTTTTGCACTATATTCACCTACTCTATACCCTTCTTTAACGTCGTTCACTTCGTAGCCCGTTACTACTTTAACACCAAGTTTTTCCATCTCCTTTCTTAGTGCGTTAAGTACGCTTGAGGCTTGCTCGGAGTAAGGGTATATCCTACCTGCTACTTCCTTCGTAAGAAGCCCTATTGATTTATAAAAGTCTTGTTGTACGCTTAAATTATATTTCTCTAAAATGGGATAAACAAACTCGGTGTTGTACATCCTTGAAACGGAGTGCGTATTTGCAAGATTGCACTTTCCATTACCGGTCGCAAGTAGTTTTTTGCCCACCTTTTCAGCACGCTCCAAAACAAGGACTTTCTTGCCCCTGCGAGATGCTACTATGGATGCAACCATTCCACTTATTCCACCACCTATTATAAGTAAGTCGTACATTTTCTCCTTAACAAAAACCCGATTAATCGGGTTTTAATTCGTTACTTTGAATTTAACATTGCTTCTATCAGCGGCAACCTTTTACCACTTAAAAATCTCACCATGGCTCCACCAGCAGTGCATACGTAGTCTACCTTTTTAAGGTCAATAAACTTGCTTGCTGCAGTAACGGTATCGCCACCACCTAGCACTGAATAGGCAGGACTATTTGCTATAGCATTCCAAATCTTATCAGTACCATAACTGAATAGTTCGTTTTCATATACTCCAGCAGGGCCGTTTACAAAAATAGTGCCTGCTTTCATAAGAGCATCTTCAAAGATTTCAACGGACTTTGCCCCTACGTCAAGGAACATTGCTTCATCGTTAGGTAGGTCTTCAAGAGATAATTCCTTTCTCTTACCATTCTCTTCCGTTGCAAAATCAACAGGAAGAATGAACTTATCACCATAATTTTCAAGAAGTTCTTTTGCAGGCTCTACAAATGCAAGTAAATCTTTATCTTTAAGCCACTTTTCGTACTTTGCGCCTACTTTCTTTCCCTCTGCAAGTCGCATTACTACGCCCGTAACGCCACAAGCAATAATTTTATCTGCAACACCATCTTTTAGCACTTTGCCCATCATTCCAAATGCATCACTAATTTTTGCTCCGCCTAAAACGAAAACAAGGGGCTTTGCAGCAGAAGTCATTACTTTATTTAGCGCTTCGTACTCTTTGAAAAACAATGGACCTGCATAAGATGGCATAAGTTTTTCAAACGCTACCATACTTGGTGCGTTTCTATGCGCTGCACTAAAAGCATCGTTTACGTATATGTCGCCAAGGGGTGCAAGTCTTCTTACGAGATAGGTGTTTAGCATATCGTCTGCAGTCAACTTTACGTCCTTTTCAAACGTTGATACTTCTTCAGTAAGGTATCTTAGATTGCCAAGAAGAATTACTTCCCCTTCCTTTAAATCCCTTACTCTTTGAAGAGCGCTATCTCCACATACGTCGTCAATATACTCCACTTTTATACCACTAATTTCCGTTAGTCTTTCAGCGTGTGGTGCCATAGACATTAGGTTTTGGTAATCCAAAGTGTCGCCTTGGTGTGCTATAATTGCAACTTTTGCACCACCCTCAACTAAATACTTGAGAGTGGGGATCGTTGCGTTTAGACGATTGTCGTTAACTATTTTCCCTTCTTTTTGGGGAGAGTTTATGTCGGGGCGGAAGATTACGGTTTTACCCTTTACGTCCACCCCTATTATTGATTTAATTCCTATTTCTTCCATTTGCCTATTCCAAGATATTCGTTGGTCTTTTGGGTTGCTTCTTCACCTGTTTGTTGCATTCCCATTACTGCGCGGATACCATCCATAGTTTCAGGAATGGTAACTGCTTCTTGAGGAATGTTGATGGCGTACATAATGCTGTCACCGGTTTCTACGATGCTGTCTTCCCATAGTGCGATTTCATACATATCCCCTCTTGGGTTGCCAAGGTCGCGAGCATATCTAAATAAACTTGCGTTGCCAAGGAATCCTTCCTTGATGGATACGATTCTAATTCTTGGATGTTTGCTGAAGGCTTCAAGTGCCATTTCCTTGGTAATCTTTTGTTTACCAGTTGCTACAACGGTGATAATATGACCGTGAGTGATTGGAGTATGTACCAAAATACCGGTTGCTTCTACGTGAGGCATAATGGTCATAAGGTCAACTGCTTGGTGTGAAGGAGCCTTATCAATTTGAAGAGCGTTAGTTAGACCTCTATGATAATCACCTGGGTCTGCAACTCTTCTAATGATGGTAATTGCAACTCTATCAATGCCGTATGCCTTATCTAAGCAGTCAACGCTACGAATAAGACCGGTGGTGTTGCAACTCGTAAGTTTAAGGAAGTCTGCTCCTAAACCCTTTTCATAGTTAGCGTATCCGTGGAAGAATACGTCTGCAACGGAATTCTTTTCGCCACCTTGGAAAATTGCCTTCTTGCCAAGACGAGCGTATAATTCCTTGTTCTTTGCACCTATTCCACCTGGTGAAGAATCTAACACAACGTCACATTCTTTTACCATATCTTCCATAGTTCCACTTACGGGAATACCGAGTGCTTCAAACTCAGCACGTCTGTCTTCACTTGCAAGATATAGATTGTAGGGCATACCCTTTTCATAGAGCGCTCTAACTGCAAGAGTAGGTGCAACGTCTGCTACACCGACAAGTTCCATGTCGCCTTGACGGGCTACGCCGTCAGCAAGTCTTTGACCGATTACGCCATAACCGGCTACGCCAACTTTAATTTTAGCCATAAATATCTCCTTAAGATTTAATCTTAGTTTTAGTGTTTTTTATGATATAAGTAATCAATGATTACTGCAAGAGTTACGATGAAGGAATCCTTTGCGTTAATTACGTCAATATCGTAAGTGTCCGCAACTTTGAAAATATGCTTTTCTATGGTTGCAACGATATCACCGTTCTTGTCGCCTTCATGTACAACAAAATTCCAAGCACTTCCAATTCTGCCCTTAATTACAAAATCACCGAAAACTTCGCTCTTTACCTTAATCTTCTTACCTATGAAAGAATAAGCAACGCCTACGGTAGCAAGTAGACCTTCACTCTTGTCTTCGCCTTTATAAACTTTGAACTTAGGATAACCGGTCCAATAAAGCATATTTTTGCGTACGTAATAAAGTGCCTTTCCACTTTGCGTTCTAATCCAGAACTTCTTTGGAATAGAAATCATTTTGCTTTCGCAAATATAACGAGCTGCACCACTTGAGTCAGTAACATCAAAAGAGTCGTTTAGTGCAAAATATTTTTGTTTAATTTGATACTTTGCCATAGCTGTTCTCCTTAAAAATTTAATATATTTTATATTATCACACGTGCGCGCAAAATGCAATAGATAATTTTAAGCTGTTTGGTCGTGAAGTTTCTTATATCTTCCATTTAGGGCAAGGAGCTCGTAGTGAGTTCCCCTTTCCACAACTACACCGTCCTCAATTAAGAGAATTTGATCGGCATTCCTTATGGTTGAAAGCCTATGTGCAATTGCAATAACCGTATGGTTACCACACAAAGAATTGATGGCGTGTTGAATTTGTTTTTCAGTAGTGCTATCAACGGATGCAGTAGCTTCGTCCAAAATTATAATGGGAGCTTCCCTGAGCATTGCACGTGCAATTGCTATTCTTTGCTTTTGTCCACCGCTTAGCTTTAAGCCCCTTTCACCAACCTTACTTTCATAGCCTTCCGGCATTTGAAGAATTTCATCATTTATGCAAGCTTTGGTAGCTGAAGATACTATTTCTTCCATGTTTGCTTCCGGGTTAGCATACTTGATGTTGTCAGCAACGGAGCCGTTAAAGAGGAAAGTGTCTTGTAAAACGGGAGCTATATTTGACCTTAAGCTCTTGATTGTTACATCTTGAATATTGTGCCCGTCAATTAAGATTTCACCTGAGGTGGGTTCGTAGAAACGAGGGATAAGTTGGGTAATTGTAGTTTTACCTGCACCCGTTGCTCCAACAAGTGCAATAGTTTCGCCTGCCTTACACTTGAAGGATACGTCCTTTAAGACGGGAATGCCGTCAAGGTAACTAAATGAAACGTTTTTAAACTCAATGTCTCCCTTTACCTTGCCAATATCAATTGCGCCCTCTTTGTCCTTTATTGCAATAGG
>JAZQVF010000181.1:0-2788 GCA_045631675.1 Candidatus Stercoripulliclostridium sp. | reverse complement strand
GGTGGCACGCTAATTACAAACCCCATTCCCGAAGAATACTCAATGGACGGAGATATAATAAACCAAGCGATAGACCAAGCAATTAAGGAAGGGGAAGACCTTGGAATTAAGGGCAAGGATATAACGCCTTTCCTACTTGATAAAATACAAAAAATAACGGGTGGAGACTCTCTTGAAAGCAACATTATGCTCGTGCTTAACAACGCGCGCCTTGCCTCAAGAATAGCAGTAGCCCTTTCCAATTTAAAATAAAAAGAAAATAGGAGATATATTATGGACATCAAAGACATTCTCGCAAAATGCGACCATACCCTACTTGGACAAACGGCAACTTGGAATGATATTCAAGCAATTTGTGATGACGGAATGAAGTACAAGACGGCATCTGTTTGTATTCCCCCAAGTTTCGTAAAGAGAGCAAAGGAATACGTAGGAGATAAACTTCAAATATGCACCGTTATAGGTTTTCCTAACGGTTACAATACCACTGCCGTTAAGGAATTTGAAACCATTGACGCCATAAAGAATGGTGCAGATGAAATTGATATGGTAATCAATATCGGAGAACTTAAAGCAGGTAACGACGAGTATCTACTCAATGAAATTGCAACCTTAAAGAAGGCTTGTGGCGAAAAGATACTAAAGGTTATCATTGAAACCT
Organism: Candidatus Stercoripulliclostridium sp.; assembly: GCA_045631675.1. Taxonomy (GTDB): domain Bacteria; phylum Bacillota; class Clostridia; order Christensenellales; family DTU072; genus Stercoripulliclostridium_A. The sequence goes on along the minus strand of JAZQVF010000181.1, from coordinate 2,127 downwards.
GTTTGCTTACCGATGAAGAAAAGGTTAAGATGTGCAAAATAGTAACCGATGCAGGTGCCGATTACATAAAGACGTCAACGGGCTTTTCTAAGGCAGGCGCAACGTTTGCAGACATTGCACTCTTTGCTAAAAACGTAGGCAAGGGAGTAAAGATGAAAGCAGCAGGTGGCATATCATCAGTTGCCGATGCAGAAGAATTCGTAAGACTTGGCGCAGATAGACTTGGCACTTCAAGAATAGTAAAGATAGTAAAAGCACAAGACGACGGCAGTGCTTATTAATAGGAGGTAAATATGTCAGTACCAACACCACACATTACAGCAAAGATGGGAGATTTTGCCGACACCGTTTTAATGCCCGGCGATCCCCTAAGAGCAAAATATATAGCAGAAAATTTCCTTGAAGATGCAGTTCTTGTAAACAACGTACGTGGAGTGCAAGGCTACACCGGATATTACAAGGGTAAGAGAGTTTCCGTTATGGCATCGGGAATGGGACAACCATCTATCGGTATATATTCGTATGAACTTTTCAACTTCTACGACGTTAAGACCATAATAAGAGTTGGCTCTTGTGGCTCATTCCACAAGGATTTACACGCAAGGGATATTATCGTTGCTATGGGTGCTTGCACCAATGGTAACTATGCATCTCAATATAACCTACCCGGCACCTTTGCGCCTATTGCAGACTTTGACTTAGTAAGAAGGGCTGCGGACCTTTGCGAGAAGGCAGGGGTAAATTATAAGGTAGGCAACATATTCTCATCAGATATTTTCTATGATGAATCAAACTCAGGAATGACTTGGGCAAAGATGGGCGTACTCGGTGTAGAGATGGAATCTGCAGCGCTTTATTGCAACGCGGCAAGAGCGGGCAAAAAAGCACTTTGTATATGTACCGTAAGCGACTCATTCATTTATCCTGAAGAAAACACGACGGCGGAGGAAAGGCAAACTTCCTTCACTAAGATGATGGAAATCGCCTTAGAACTTGCATAATGAAAAGGGTATTTTTAATTGTTTTAGATAGCGTTGGCATAGGGGCTTTACCCGATGCTAATCTCTTTGGAGACGAGGGTAGCAACACTCTTGCGTCAATTAGAGAAAGTGCAAAGTTTAGGTGTCCAAACCTTGAAAAGTTGGGACTATTTAACGTGGAAACCGTTGGTGGTGGCGTAGAAAAACCAATGGGTAGTTTTGCCCGCCTTGGAGAGTTAAGCAAAGGAAAAGACACCACGATAGGACACTGGGAAATTGCAGGTATAGTTTCCAAAAACCCACTTCCAACCTATCCGGATGGTTTCCCCGAAGAAGTAATTAAAGAGTACGAAAAGAGAACGGGTAGGAAAGCCCTTTGCAACAAGCCCTATTCCGGAACGGAAGTTATTAAAGATTTTGGAAAAGAGCATATTGAAACGGGCGCACTAATCGTATACACTTCTGCCGATAGCGTATTCCAAGTTGCAGCGCACGAGGACTACGTAAGCGTACCTGAACTTTATAGATACTGTGAAATTGCAAGAGAGTTGATGCAAGGAGAGCACGGTGTTGGCAGAATTATTGCACGCCCCTTCAACGGAGATTATCCATTTACAAGGACGGCAAATAGGCACGACTACTCTTTGCTTCCTGCAGGTACTACCACGCTTGACCTACTTATGGAAAAGGGATATGCAACCATATCGGTTGGCAAGATATACGACATTTTTGCAGGCAAGTCGGTAAGTGAAAGCAATAGGACGAAGTCCAATCATCACGGAATGGAAGTAACCTTAGAACTTCAAAAGAAGGACTTTGAAGGCTTATGCTTTGTAAACCTTGTGGACTTTGATATGAAGTACGGACATCGCAACGACGTGGACGGCTACGCAGAGGCAATGACTGACTTTGATCTTCAACTTGGCGAGTTTATGGAAAATATGAGAGAAGAAGACGTTCTCATAATAACGGCAGACCACGGATGCGACCCTAAGACGCCCTCAACCGACCACTCACGCGAATACGTGCCTATGATTATATACGGACAAGGTATCAAGGGCGGAGTTGACTTAAAGACGAGAGAAAGTTTTGCAGACATATCTGCAACTATACTTGAATATTTTAACGTTGACAAGAAGGATACTAA
>JAZQVF010000180.1:0-2390 GCA_045631675.1 Candidatus Stercoripulliclostridium sp. | reverse complement strand
TATAAACAAAAGTTATCCTATGGGAGAAGAGGAGTTACAAGTTCTTTTTGACGTTAACTTTGAAGTATATCAAAAGGAGTTTGTTGCAGTGTTAGGACCATCGGGTAGTGGAAAGAGTACTCTTATGAACATCATAGGATGCCTTGACGTTGCCTCAAGTGGAACTTATTATCTCAATGGACAAGACATAAGCAAACTCAAAGACAAAGAGTTGGCGGCGGTTAGGAATAAAGATATAGGCTTCGTATTCCAAAATTTCCAATTATTAAGCCGTATGAGTGCGCTTGACAACGTTATACTTCCTTTGATTTATGCAAGAGTGTCTCAAAAGGAAAGGAAACAAAGGGCGATGTTACTACTCAACAAAGTGGGTTTAGGAGATAAAATGGGGAATAATCCTAAACAACTTTCAGGTGGACAACAACAACGTGTTGCCATTGCGCGTGCAATGATAACGGAGCCTTCTATAATTCTTGCAGACGAGCCAACGGGCGCGCTTGACCAAACTACGGGCGCACAAATTATGGAACTTTTCAAAGAACTTAACCGTGAAGGAAAGACCATAATAATGATAACTCACGACCCTAAAATTGCGCGTCAAGCACAAAGAATAGTACATATATTAGACGGAAGAATATATTCTCAAGAAGAATATGAAGTGCTCTATAACGAAACTGCTACCGTAGAAGAAGTTAAGGGAGAGCCTACTTTGCGCGAAAAGAGAAGAAGGAGGCTTATGAATGTTTAGAGACATAATCAAAATGAGTTTCAAAAACCTTCTTATGAACAAGATGCGCACCTTCCTTACCACGTTAGGCATCATCATAGGTATTACGTCTATTATTGCACTTATCACGATAGGACAAGGTGTAACGTCTTCGGTAATTGACCAACTTAGTGGACTTGGTGGCAATCGTGTTACCGTTGAAATTACGAACACTACGGTAAAAAAAGGCTTTACCGATGCTGAAATGGAGTCGTTTTTAGAGATTGAAGGGGTAGACGGCATATCTCCAACGGTTAGAAAAAATCTGGTTTATACTTTAGTGCCGGGCGAAACCAACTCTAATCGCAACTACGTTTATACTTCACAAACGAGGGTTATGGGGGTAAACAACTACTACTTTGAACTCGTTGCAAACGACACAATCAAGTCAGGTAGAGCAATAACGGACGAAGATATAGACGATGCAACGCACGTATGTATTTTAGGACACAATATATGGAAGAGTTTATACGGCAACTATAATCCTATAGGGGAAACCATAAAGATATTTAATATGGATTTTGTAATTATAGGTATAATGAATGAACTTGTAGGACTTGATACTGCAGGTAACTATGCCTTAATGGTGCCGTATACTACTGCAATGCGCGACCTTCAAATGGGACTCGTAAAGACCTTTGATGCCGTTGTATCCGAGCAATCTGATATGGGTATCGTGGTATCACAATTAGACGATAGATGCGCAGAAATCGTAGGCTCAACGAAAGGATATAGCGTAGTAAACCAACAAGAAGTAATGGATATAGTAGTAACTATAACCGACCTAATCCTTGGTATGCTTGGTGGAATTGCCGCAATAGCATTGCTTGTTGGTGGCATAGGCATAATGAATATGATGCTTGTATCCGTTACCGAAAGGACTATGGAGATAGGTTTAAGAAAGGCACTTGGTGCAAAGCCGTCCACCATACTCGTTCAATTTCTAATTGAAGCAATCATAATAAGTATGATAGGTGGTGTATTAGGGGTAGCGTTAGGTGTAACGATAGCGTATGTAGCAAGTATTTTGATAGGCTACACTTTCACCTTCCAATTTACCACCGTAATTCTTGCCGTAGGTTTCTCCGTAACCGTAGGCTTAATATTCGGCATACTCCCTGCGCGAAAGGCGTCTAAACTTAATCCTATTGATGCTCTCCGTGCACAATAAACGAATTATATACTTCGCAATACTTCGTCAAAAGAAACAGTCCTGCAGGGCACGTACGCCAAGTACGCTAACCCCTTGGACTATTCCCTTTTTCTCGTCTTGCTCGTATCTAATTCGTTTAATACACTCAAATAAACGAATTAACAAATTCATTCCGAATTCCTACTTGTGAATTCTGAATTGAAAAGGAAATATTATGGAAAAACAATCAAAAATAGCCATCTTAATTGATGCTGAAAACATATCTTATAAGAATACGAGACAAATCATTGATACAATGGAGCAAAAAGGAAAAATTCTTGTGAAAATGGTTGTCGCAGACTGGACTAAAATTACCGGTTACCAAACTAAGACAAATGGTAAATACGTTTATCGTACCAATCAAATTGAAGGATGGAGAAAGGAAGCAAGTCGTCACTCTATGACTGCAGTACAACAATTTAGTTACGTTGT
>JAZQVF010000179.1:0-6552 GCA_045631675.1 Candidatus Stercoripulliclostridium sp. | reverse complement strand
TCAAATTGTTTTCTACGATTTGAACTGGTATATGAGTGCTATAACGTCCTAATGATCCTTTACCCCATACTTTAAGTCCACCGTCGCCTTCTACGGAATAGGTTACTTTAATAGGAGTGCCGACAGGTGCCTTGGAACGTTGAACGTTAAGTTCAACACACTTTACGTTGGTTGCATCTGCTTGAGCAATGCCATCGGAAGTAATCTTTATACCTTTAGTGTAACGTACGTCTGCATTAGAAGTGGAAATATTAAGAGTTGTCTTTTCCCCTGCTACGTTGTCCATTACGGTATAAGAGCCGCTATAATTGTTTTCAATGCTATAAACACGAAGTACGGTGTAAAGAAGTTCGTTGTCTACGAAACCAGTCTTGATTTTAACCTTTTCTTCTTCGCCGTCGTTTACTGAATAGTAATAGCGCTTGCCGTCGTAACGTGCCTTAATGAAAGTATCTTGACCGTTTTTAGTAATCTTCTTTGCACTTGCAAGAGTGGTAAATCCGTTGAGAATTGCTTCACTTTCTAAGAAAGTTGAGCCATCAAGGAAAAGTGCTTTCATGGTTACTCTCGTACCTTTCGTTGAAGCATCAACGTTAAAGGTTTCGCCCGTTAGATTTAAAGTTTGTGAGCCTACATCCAATCTTTCCGTGCAAACAGCAAGAGCACCTACTAAGGTTTCGCCGTCATAGATTTCATAACTCAAGGTTTCTTGGTTAGTCCATTTCGTACCCGGTTGGTCAACGTCACCTGAACAAGCAACAAGACTAATGCCTACGCTTAGTGCAAGAGTTAAAACGAGCATTACTACTAAAAATTTACGCATTATACGTTACCTTCTTATAAATAATGTTAGTATTATAAACTATTTGCGCCTATCAGTCAAGGAATATTAAAATCATACTATAAGTTCGCCTTGATTTTCATCTTGAATAACTCTCATTACTTTTACTTGCTCTAAGGTTTCTACGTCGTAATAAAGATAATAGAAAGCGCCCTTATAACTTCCTGCAACTTCGTAGGTGGCGATTTCCGTGTTCCACTCAGTTGGTATTACTGCAAGCCTTTTGGTTACAATCTCAAAGCCTTCTTTAAACTCAATTTCACTTGCGTTAGAGTCCACTTCAAGTGGTAAACGCACCGTGTGATTATAGAGATAATTTTGTGTTTCTAAGCCTATAAGCGAAAGGTCTCCTAAACTCACTTTTGCTTTAATTAAATCGGGATAGTAAATTATTCCGTTTTTCACGTATGCAAAGTTTATATATGCTATACCATTGTTTTTAGATACCCAAACTGCTTGCATTTCCTTATAACCTATAGCGTCAAGATAATTCTTTACGGTTGTTATGGCATCTTCTTTAGAGTAGTTTTCTTGCCCTTCTTCCCCCTCTTTGGTTAGGGCTACTAAGTAGCCTCCCCTTTTTGAAATTTCAAGGTTCCCACCGTCTATTGAAAACAGATAACCACCTATGCTACCACCTACTTCACTAAGGTACTCTGCCTCGGGGTAAAGTGCTTTTGCAACACTTTCTCCTTGTTCTAAATTTATCTCTTCTTTACCACTAAGGAATTTTGCATCTCTATCGTTTAAGCCGTCTGAAAAAGGTCCGTCGTATATCATTTCAGGATAGTCAACTTCCGTTTTGAAGAAGGCATCGTATACTCCACTCAAGGTATCTACCCCTTCTTTTAGTATGCCAAGTAAACTTCCCCCAGTTGCTACCGACTCACCTGCTTTTACAAATTCTTCTTCTACTTTAGAAAGTATCTCCGTAAGTTTAACGAGTTTTTCTTCTTCATCAATAGTTATACCTTCATCGGGTAGTTTTCTACTTAAATAGGAACAAAAACCCCCTATTTGGTTGGTAAAGTTCAATAGTGCAGTGGTATCAAATTCGCTATCGTTAAGTTGACTTATATGCTCTGATGCAATTGCCATATCAAGATATACACCTGTAAGAAGGTCTTTTTTTACTTTGTTAGAAGTGGTAACGCCCACTTTTTGAAGTTTGTTTTCCGCATCGCCAAGCGCGTCTAAGGTTTCATAGAATGCAAGATCCAAAAATGCACCAAGTGTCCTTTCGTATTTTTTAGTTCTATAATCAAGTACGCCAAGAGATACACTTAACGATGCTACTAATATTAAAAGTGTAACGAGTGCAATTGTTTTTGCGTTTTTATCTCTCATAAAACCCCCTATAAGCAAAATACGTGTGAGCCAATGGACAAATGCACTTTCTTTTGCCTTATCCAATTGCTCGTTGCCGTTTTAGGATTGTAGTAAAATAAGCACCCGTAAGTGGGATCCCACCCATTAACTGCATCCTTTGCCGCTTTCATTGCCGTATCGTTAGGACTAAGATTTATTTGTCCGTCGTTGACGCAAGTAAATGCCCACGGCTCATAAACCACACCGGCTATCGTGTTTGGAAATTTGGAACTTTTTACCCTGTTTAATACTACTGCCGCAACTGCAACTTGACCAAGATAGGGCTCTCCCCTTGCCTCGCCGTATACCACTCGTGCAAGAAGATATAAATCGTTAGACGAGTATCCACCACTTGAAGAATTTGCCGTACTACTAAGTCTCATACCAAGCGCACTTGCCGTCTTATTGCCCACAATGCCGTCCACGGCTAAGCCGTTCGTACGCTGAAAATACTTGACTGCCCTTTCTGTGTTTGCACCGAATATGCCGTCTACCGAGCCTGAGTAATATCCCCAATTTTTGAGTTTTGTTTGAAGAGTTTTTACCTGACTTCCTTGAGAGCCACGCTTTAATACCGTTGCAGCCTCTGCAACTTCCACTTCCTTCCTACTTGAAGTAACGATGGTTATGGGAAGTGCTACTGCAAGTATTAATATAGGCACTAAAATAAATCGCCATTTGTTTTTCATTTTCACCTTCCTTTTTCTTAATTATTAGCAAAGAAAATCTTTTAACACCCCTTAGTTCATTTTTTATCCGTTGACTAAAAAAGATAGGTAGGGTATAATGTTTTCATTAAGGAGTGTGCTATGAAAATTTTAGAAGATAAAATATTAAAATGTGGTAAAGTCCTTCCCGGACACGTGCTTAAAGTAGACGGCTTTTTAAATCATCAAATTGACGTTAAACTCTTACGCCTTATGGCAGATGAACTTTACTCCGCCTTTGAAAACTTGGGAGTCAACAAAATTTTAACCGTTGAAGCAAGCGGTATTGCAATTGCTACTATGGTTGCAGACCGTTTTAACTGCCCTCTCGTATTTGCTAAAAAACATAAGACTTCTAACGTTAGTGGCGACGTATACTCTGCACTCGTACACTCCTATACTCATAATCGCGACAACACCATTATCGTTTCAAAAGGTTATCTAAACGATTCCGACGTCGTACTCATCGTTGACGACTTCCTTGCAAATGGATGTGCCCTTCGTGGCCTTATTAGCCTTGTTGAGCAAGCAGGTGGTAAAGTTGCAGGTTGTGGCATCGCTATTGAAAAAGGTTTCCAAAAGGGTGGCGACGACCTTAGAGCAGACGGCTATAAGGTAGAATCTCTTGCCATCGTTGAAGAAATGACGGATAATTCCCTTACTTTTAGAAAATAATGAAATACGCTCTCGTACTAAACGCGCCATCACTTGATGCTGAAATCCAAGAAGACCACATCATCGCAGCCGATGGTGGTTATCGTCTTGTTGAAAACAAAAAAGTTGATGCCGTTATAGGCGATTTTGACACTTTAGGATATACCCCCGATTTTTTAACTACGGTAACTTTCCCTAAGGACAAGGATAAAACTGACGGAGAAATTTGCCTTGACTATATTAAGTCTATAGGTGGCAAGGAAGTTACCATATACGGTGGTACGGGGGGACACGTTGACCACGTACTTGGCAACGTAAATCTACTTGCTTATGCTCAAAAGGTAGGCTTGAGAGCAAAAATGGTTGATGCAGAAAGCACTATATACTTTTTAAATTCCAATCTTGTGCTTGAGGGTGAAAAAGGTGACGTACTTTCCATTATCCCATTTGGCGGTGCTTGCTCGTTTAAAAATTCAAGTGGATTAAAATATGCCCTTGAAGGACTTACTATTGAGCCGTTTTCTTCCTTGGGTATATCTAATTCCTTCTTAGAAGGAAGGGTGGAAATTGTTGTAGAAAACGGTGCCTGTCTTGTGATAACTCGCAAAAAATAATCAAAAAATATATAAAAAAGTTGTTGACATAGCCTTTTTACGGTGCTATGATTTCAATATAAATTAAATAGCGCTAGGGGTGATAGCGGTATGCTATCTGAGATTACACCCTTTGAACTTGACCGAGTTTACACTCGCGTAAGAAAGCCAAATTCTAAGGAAACTTAGTCCAAGTAATCTCGCTTGGACTTTATTTTTTCTTAAAAGGCTCCTAGCAAAGGAGAAAAACATGTTTACAGACCCTTTTGAGACTTTATCCCTTTTTGATAAAGTTGCAACAATCGCACTTTACGTTACTATCGGCGTATTAGTTGCATCCGTCTTAGCACTCGTTTTAACAAAAAAATATAATGCAAGCAACGCTAAGAAATGTGTCGTTATTACAATTGCAATAGACCTTATCTATGGTAGCGCAATGCTAATTACCCTGCTTGCATTAAAATTAAACGAGTATATCTTAGACGGCTACGTTGATTACCTAACGTTTATTCCAGTAGCAGTACTCGTTTTAGTAATTATTGCCCTTGCAATAATTGGTTACCTACTTTCCCTTAAAAAGAAAGAAGCGTTACCCCTATTTTCAAAGATTTCATTTATTGCAATTGCCCTATCCGTTAGCGCAATTATTATTGCATCAATGGTTAAGACCTACACTGAAGGCGCTGAAATTGACGTAACCGGTGAAGTTCTTCTTTACCTATTTACCGCAATATTAGTTGCAATAATTGCGCTTGTTGCTTTCCTATTTGGAAAGAAAAAAGCAAACGATACTAAGAGTTTAGTTTACGCATCCGTTTCTATTGCAATGAGTTTTGCACTAAGTTATATCCGTTTCCTTGAACTCCCACAAGGTGGCTCAATTACCTTTGCATCTCTTTTGCCACTTATGATTTATTCATATATGTTTGGTATTCGTAAAGGCGTAGTTGCGGGCATCATTTACGGCTTTTTGCAATTCATTCAAGCACCTTGGTTCTACCACCCCGTACAATTTTTACTTGATTACCCCATAGCATTCAGCGCAATTGGCCTTTGTGGTATTTTGAATGAAAAAGAAGTACTTAAAAATATCAAGCCCCTTCAATTTGCACTTGGTGCGCTCGTGGGCGTTAGCGTAAGATATCTCTCTCACGTTGTAAGTGGCATCTTCGTTTTCGGCTCGGGCGACCCTAATTACGGAGCAGTTGCTTGGAGTTTCCTTTACAACGCTTTCACCTTTGCCGACCTTGCCGTTTGCCTCGTTGCAGGATGCTCTCTATTTGCAAGCAAGACCTTCTTGCGCCTTTTAGATAAAGCATAATTTATTATAACGACAACTTATTTGAACAAAAAAACCAAGTGGTTAACCACTTGGTTTTTGTTTTCTAATAGGCTTAGACTATTCTTCTAACGCTGAGCGTCTCTTATTTAACTCGTCAAGTATGCGTGCGTGCTCTTTGTCGTCTAAGCAATATTTCCAGGTTGGAATTACCGATAAAATACATCCTATTGCAGGGGGTATAGAAATGATTAGGAATAATACTTCCATATATGGGTCAAACTCGGGAATTTCACGTGGAATTAGTCCTGCAGAGATATAGTCGTTTACCTTTGCTACTGCTGCATCACTAAATCCGTAAATTGCATAGAATACGCCACTTAGTATGGTTGCAATACCTGCTTGCATCTTTGCAATAAAGGTTTGTCCACTAAAGAATACACCGTCGGGGCGAATGCCGTTATGGTACTCTTCATAGTCAACACAGTCTGCTATCATATAAGATTGTAGTACGCTCGTTACACCTTGTGATGCACCACCTGCAATGAAGAATACGAAGAAGATTGCTATCCAATACCAATTTGCAAGACCTCTTGGGTCAATGAGATATGCAACGAAAATTAGCACGAAGGGAATTACTCCAAGTAGGTTGCCGTAGTTATAGATATCTTTCTTGCTAAATTTTGTTAGAAGTTTGGGACAGAGCGCCATGGAAACGAACATACCACCAAACATACCGCCACCAAGAAGCGCCATATATACTAATGCAAGAAGTGCGTCCTTTGATGCAAAGTAGTAGGTAATTAGTGGCATTGCTGCAAGTGAAAGTAGGTTTTTGGGACTACCAAGAATACCGGAAAGAAGTATTTGACGGAAAGGTTTGTTGGTCCACATTAGTTTGAAGTTTTCCTTCAAGGTATGCTTTTCTTCGCTTGGGGCAACTCTTTCTTTTATGCCAAGTCCACAAAGTTGGAAAAGTACAGTACCTACTATTGCAAATACGACGGCTGCAATAAGGAATCCCCATTTTTCACCTTGACGCGTTGCTTCGGCAAGCGTTGGGTCTACTTCAAGAAGGTGTGTTAATTGCTCGTATGGTACACCTGCTGA
>JAZQVF010000178.1:0-7422 GCA_045631675.1 Candidatus Stercoripulliclostridium sp. | reverse complement strand
GGCATAAGCCAAACCTGGCGAAAGCAAACACTTTGTGTTTGAGTGGGTTTAACTATGCAAGTTTTTATGTGAGAAATAGTGTTTGTCTATTCCCACAAATAGAGCAAGACATTCTTTCGCGGTCCCGCCATAACACTATTCGGCTTGTTTTTTTGTTCCTACGGTGGAAAGCATCCCGTTTGCTTTAGCAAAAAGGAGTAGAATTAGAATGGCAAGACTATTGAAAAGGGGAACGATTGTGTGTTAATATTTATATATGAAAAGGATAAATTTAACCAAAAAAGACGTAATATATTTGAGTATCATTGCAGTTTTGATAATTGCAGTGCTTGTAGTTGGATTAGTGCTTGGAATAGAGCCTAAAAAGAGTGCAGAAGTTTTGATGCAGGAATACTATGATAATAAGTGCTCTTCTTTCGCTACGCAAAATGCTAATTTATCTAAAGGACAAATAGTATTTATCGGCGATTCCATTACCGACCTTTGTCCGCTTGACGATTACTACTCAGACCTACCACTTGCAAGTTATAATAGGGGTATAGGTGGAGATACTACCAAAGGGGTTTTGAATAGACTAAAAATTAGCGCTTACGACCTTGCTCCTTCAAAAATCGTGCTTTTGATAGGCATAAACGACCTTCTTGGTGGTGGTAGAGACGTGGATAGCACGGCTGAAGATTATGCTAAAATCATAGATGAATTGCAAGAAAATTTACCTAACACGGAGATATATTGCATATCTATAATTCCTATCAATATGACCTTGGAGCAAGCGGGCTTTAACGTTTACGAGTGTAGAGCAAAGATAGTAAGCCTAAACGAAAAAATAGTTGCCATTTCTCAGGAAAAAGGTACTACTTACGTTAACATATACGACTCGTTATTAGATGAAAACGGACTACTTAACCCACAATATACCGACGATGGTTTACACCTTAACGCAAACGGATTTGTCGTATGGTCGGGAATTTTGAAACCGTATCTCGCATAGAAACGCCTTGTGGCGTTTTTTTACTCTTGCGCGCACGCATAACGTGTGATAAAATATGAATATAAAAAGAAAGGAAGAGTGTTATGGAGAAACAAACCCCTAAATTCGGTTGGAAAGACAAGATAGGCTATGCCATGGGCGACTTTGGTTGCAATATGAGTTTTGCACTCATATCAAGTTATATGGCAGACTTCTATACTCAATATATCGGCATACCCGCCGCCGCTTGGGCAGTAATTATTATACTTACCAAGGTGTGGGACGGCATCAACGACCCCATTATGGGTGGCATTATGGACAACGTCAAGATAGGCAAAGGTAGTAAGTTTAAGCCGTGGATAAAAATTGGCTCTATCGGTCTTATCGTTTCGGGCGCACTCGTATTCTTACCGATACCACAAGCAGATACTTGGGTTAAGATTGCCGTATGCATAGTTACCTATCTTCTTTGGGATATTTGTTATACTCTCCTTAACGTACCGTACGGCGCACTAAGTAGTGCAATAACGAGCGATGCCGTTGAAAGGACGCAACTTTCCACCTGGAGAAGTATCGGTGCAGGTATGGGCGGTATCCTATGTATGCTACTACCTATGATTATTTACGATAGCAACGATAACATTATAGGTAATCGCCTTATTTGGGTTGGTGTAGCAATGGGCGCGATAGCCTTTGGCGCTTATACTCTATGCGTTAAACTAACGACGGAGCGTGTAGTAGTAGCACAAGAAAAGCGTGAAAAGGTAAATTATTTCAAGACCTTAAAGGGATTTGTTAAGAATAGACCACTACTTGGCTTATGTCTTGCATCCTTTGCACAAATCGTTTTCTTAATGTCAAGTTCACAAACTACCAAGTGGCTTTTCCAAACGCACTTTGGCGAAGCAGGGGTAATGGTATCTATTTCAAGTTTCATTACCTATTTGCCACTCGTTATACTCATTCCGCTTGCATCTAAGATAGTAAAACGCTTTGGAACTCGTTTATCCGTTGGCGCACCTTTGGTGCTTAGCGTTGTAGGTGCTATAATTGCTCTTGCAGTGCCAATTCCAAAGAGTACTGCAGGCTCTGCAATATACATTGCCTCTCTTGCTTTAATACAACTTGGTGGTGGACTATTCAACCTACTCGTATGGGCAATGGTAAACGATTGTATAGACTATCAAGAAGTTAAAACGGGCAGTAGAGAAGAAGGTAGCGTATACGCTATGTACTCTTTATTCCGTAAGATATCACAAGGCGTAGCCCTTTCACTACCACTAATTTGTATGGAAGCCGTAGGTTATAATCCACAAGCAAATCCCATCGGTAACCAAGCACCCGGAGTATCGGATAAAATGGTAAAGGTGGCGGCGGGACTAATGCTTGCAGGTGCAGTTATTATGCTTATTGCCTTCTTCCTTGTTTATAACCTAAGCAAAAAAGACATAGAAGATATTGCAGTTGCTCTTGGAAAGAATAAGGAAGAAATTGATACGGCATCTATCATTAGCGCAACTCAACAAGAGGATTAAGATATGGAAATGGTACTTTTGACTGCTCTCGGTGTGGGTGGAGCAACGGTGATAGGCGCGGGGATAGGCTTTTTATTCAAGAACCTTTCCCACAAGTTTTCCGACATAGTGCTTGCCTTTGCAGCAGGCGTTATGCTTGCCGCTGCCGTTATGGGCTTAATTATACCTTCTCTTGAGTATGGTGGAGATTTAAAACTACTTGTTACGATAGGTGGTATATTTGCAGGTGCCGTTTGTTTAAACCTTATTGACAAACTTGTACCCCACTTGCACAAAATGGTAGAGCCCGACATTGAAGAGCATCAAAAGAATAACCTTAGTAAGGTGCTACTTTTCGTTATGGCAATTGCTATACATAATCTTCCCGAAGGTATTGCAGCAGGCGTAGGCTTTGGCTCTGGAGACGTAAACCAAGCGCTTATTATTGCAGGGGGAATAGCACTACAAAACATACCCGAAGGCATGGTTATAATAGCGCCTATGCTAACGGCAGGCGTTTCCAAAGGAAAGACCTTCGTTATAGCCCTTCTTACAGGGCTTGTGGAAGTCGTAGGAACGCTTATAGGCTACTTTGCAGTAAGTATTTCAACGGTCATTCTTCCCTTTGCTCTTGCCTTTGCAGGTGGCACTATGCTTTACGTTGTAAGTGACGAAATGATTCCTGAAACGCACGCGCACGGCGTGGAAAGGGGAGCAACTTACGCCCTTCTCGTAGGCTTTGCAGTGATGCTAATTTTAGACGTACTATTAGGATAAAAGAAAAAATAAAGGCTCGCGTTTGCGAGCCTTATTTATTGTAGTTTTTATTATTCAGCAGTGTAGTTATCAAAGTAACCTTGGATAAATACGATAGGGGTACCCTTGTCACCGGAGCCGGAAGTTAGGTCACAAAGTGAACCGATAAGGTCGGTAAGTCTTCTTGGGGTAGTGCCTTCGGATGCCATCTTACCAACGAGGTTATCATCCTTTTCGGTAATCTTAGTCTTAATTGCTTCTTTAAGTTCATCACCGCTAAGGTCTGCAAAGTCGTTGTCTGCAAGATACTTAAGTTTAAGTTCGTTTGGAGTGCCTTCTAAGCCTGAAGTGTAGGCGGGGGCAACGACAGGGTCGGCAAGTTCCCAAATTTTACCAACTGGATCTTTGAAAGCACCGTCGCCGTAAACCATAACTTCAATGGTTTTGCTGGTAGCCTTTTTGAGTTCTAATTGGATAGCATCAACAACTTCTTGACAATCGCGGGGGAAGAGTTTTACGGTGTCTTCGGTTGCTTTGTTTGAGCCGAGTAGACCGTATGCTTCATTACAGCCTGAGCCGTTAATAGGTGCATTCATAATTTCATCAAGACCTAAAACGATTTCACCGCCGTTAGCCTTCAAAATTCTCTTAGTGCGAGCGCGAGTATGAATGTCGCAAGCAAGAACGTTTTTGGTGTAACTTAGAATAGCCTTAGGATTGTTTGCAAAAATGATTTCGCACTCAGCACCACATTCTTCAACGAGATTTTTGTAGTATTCAACGTAATCAATGCCGGTGAAGGTATGCTTTACGTAGCCGAATAGATTTCTATAAGTTGTAAGGTCAAGCACGTCAGTGTAGGGGTTAACGCCCTTTTCATCAACCATATCAAGGCTAATGAGATGGTTACCTACTTCATCGGATGGGTATGAGAGCATAAGGACAACCTTTTTAACACCCTTTGCGATACCACGAAGGCAAATAGCAAAACGGTTACGGCTAAGAATGGGGAAAATAACGCCAACGGTATCTCCACCGAATTTTGCCTTAACGTCAGTTGCGATATCTTCAACTGAGCAGTAGTTACCTTGCGCTCTTGCAACGATTGCTTCGGTCATAGCAACGACGTCACGGTCGTGGAAAGCGATGTTTTCTTCCTTTGCTGCTTCTAAAACTGAATCGGTTACGATTTTAACGATATCGTCACCTTGTCTAATGATTGGTGCGCGTACTCCGCGAGAAACGGTGCCTATCATGCGTCCCATAGTAAATCTCCTAAAGGTGGATTTTCATAAGTAAACTTATGACTTAAAAATTATACACTATAACAAGCAAAATACAATTAATTTTTACTAAAAAATTTCTATTTTTTATAACGCCATTAGAAAAATCAACTTTTTTCTTAAAAAAACAAGGTTTTCTAATATAGTTGAATTTGGTAATTAGTAATGATATACTAATTAAAGGAGAAAAATATGGCGCTTTTACTTGTTGTAATCTATATAACGTTCATCTCGTTGGGTTTGCCCGATAGCCTTTTTGGGGTTGCTTGGCCACTTATACACCTTGATTTTGGACTTCCTGAAAGTTTTGGCTCCGTTTACTCCGTAATTATTGCCCTAACGACGGGTGGCGTCAGTTTCTTTTCAGGACCACTAATTAAGAAATTCGGTACGGAGCTTGTGGTTTCCGTATCTACACTAATGACGGCAGTAGGACTTCTTGGAATTAGTTTTTCACCTAACATATACGCAATGATATTCTTTGCTACGATAGCAGGTTATGGTGGTGGCGCAATAGATACAGCGCTTAACAATTTCGTATCCTTACGCTACAAAGCAATACATATGAATTGGCTACATTGTTTTTGGGGTGTAGGCGTTACCATTAGCCCACTAATTATGAGCAACTTTTTAGGTGGTGGCGAGTGGCAAGAAGGATATCGCACTATTTCCTATATACAATTTGGAATGTCCTTAGTTGTCTTTTTATCGTTGTTTCTATGGCGAAAGTACGACAAAAGGGAACCCAAAGTTGAAGATAATGAAAGTGGAGAAAGCACAAGTCAAGAAAAGATTTCTTTCAAGAAACTCCTTCTTACACCAGGTGTTATAACTTCCATTCTCTCCCTTGGTTTTTACTGCGCAATTGAATTTAGTATGGGCACTTGGGGTGCAAGTTACCTTGTAAACGCAAGGGGTATGGGGGCAGACAAAGCGGCACTAATGGTTTCCATATACTATGGTGGTATTATGCTTGGTAGATTTTTGTCCGGCATTTTATCCTTAAAGGTAAGGGATAAAGACCTTATTCGTGGTGGTGTGGGCATACTTCTTTTAGGGGTAATACTCATTGCTATTCCAAGCGTCGTTACCTTATATATGGGTATGGCTCTAATAGGAATAGGTTGTGCACCCATTTTCCCATCAACTCTTCACTCCGTACCTGAAAGATTTGGTGGAGAGTTAAGTACCTATCTTACGGGCTATCATATGGGTGGCGCTTATGCAGTAGGCTTTTTAGTACAAATGGGATTAGGTTTCCTTGCAACGGCTACCACCTTTGAAATTATGCCATACGTACTCGTTGCCTTTGCAGGATTACTTGTTGCGATGGTGGAAATCACCAATCATAAGACCAAGAAAGGAGTCGTAAATGAATAAAGAAAGAGTGCTAATACTTGAAAAGATGCTTGAAAATAGTCCATATATCCAAGAAATGGATTATTCATTTTACAAAGATAACGGTGTAAAAGCACTTGAAACGAAGGAAGACGCACCTTTATACAGAAGTAGAGTAGATATTCCTATACTCGTTGCGACAGAAGAATGTAGAAAGACACTTAATCTTTCAAAGCAAGAAATGGACGACCTTCTTTTTGGCAAGAGAGCACTTGTCGTTAGAAAAAGTGGTCTTAAAAGCAATCTTTTAAGAAACGCAATAAGTAAGGAAAAGAAAGGAGAGGTAGTATTTTACTGCAGTAAGGCTCTTCTTGTACTAATGGAAGAAAGGGGTGTAGACACCAAAGGCTACTTTATCAATGAAATACCTGTACCAAAGTGTGTTATATTAGACAAAAACAAAGAAAACTTCTTTGAAAGTCCACTCAATGAAAGGTGTTATAAGGCAATTTTGCGCAATGCAAGAAGAAGTGCCATTCTCAAGAGTGATGCGCCTAAACTCATAAATCTTGTTGAAACTACCCTTCTTGAAAAGGCAGTGAGAGAATATCTTAATTATCTTGAAGAAAGTGAAATGATATAAAATAAAAAGCGCCGTAAGGCGCTATTTTTATTGAGTTAAAAAACTAATCTTTCCAAACGAAGTTGTAGTTAATTGCCTCCCCTCCGTCAACCAAAATGCTTTGTCCCGTGCAGAATTTGTTTGTTATCGTTAAAAAGTAAGCCCAATCTGCCATTTCTTCTACGGTTGCCCATCTTTTTAAGGGGGTTTCTTTCATAATTTCTGCCCAAAGCGTTTCATCGTTAATTACGGGTGCGTTTAAGGGGGTAATTACTCCACCGGGGTCAAGACTATTGCAAGTTGCACCATACTTTGCCACCCTTAAAGCAACGTTTTTAGTGTAGGCAATAATACCCGCCTTACTTGCACAATACTCGGGAAACTCTGCGCCCGTATGTCCACTTGCAGAGCCAATATTTAAAATGGAGCATATATCTTTTTGCAAGCCGTATTTTTCCGTAATATGAATGAGAGCCTTTAAGTTTATATCAATATCTTGCTCGTTTTGAGTGCCTGCGTTGTTGATAAGCACGTTAATACCCACCAAGTCGGGAAGATTTTCATAATCTCTTACGTCGCATTGATAGTGAGTATAGTTGTCGTTTACGATACTTGCAGGTTGTCTATCAATGCCGTAAACGGTATGGTTTTCCCTTAAAAACTTTTCGGCAATAGCCTTGCCGATACCTTGAGTCGTTCCGGTGATTAACACTTTCATAGTCTATCTCCTTGAATAAAGTTGAGATATTGCTCTCCAACTTTTTGTTCTCTCCATTTCTTAATAATAGTATATCCTATGGGAGAGAATACTATTTCCATAATAAGTTCTGCAACTGCGCCCGTTAGCGCACAGGTTACGCATTGCAAGAAGGTCCAAGAAAAGCCATTCCAATAAATCGGTGCAAAAAGCATAAATACGATAACGGAAAAAACGAGATT
>JAZQVF010000177.1:0-6406 GCA_045631675.1 Candidatus Stercoripulliclostridium sp. | reverse complement strand
CCATTGGTGCCTATTTTGCCTCTTATGTGTCCATTTTGATATGAACCACTATAAGCAGATTCTGTGCCATCATTTGGATCGCCATTGGTCGTTCCACTCTTTTTTGCTATTACCAACCCTTGGCTTGATGTCGTAACTACGCTTCCCGTATTATTCTCTTGCAAAGTATAATATAGGTAACTTGATGAGTTGTTTGTATATTCTGCAGTACATTTTGCGACAATAGCTGTTGGAGGAATATAGTTTAATGTTTGCGTAGAACCATCAACATAAGTAACATTGACAGACCACCTTTCAAAAGAGTATGAATTTCCACCACCACGATTAAAATCACCAATACAATAAGGCATTTCTGCTACCGGGATACCAATTCCATAATATACTTTGGTTGTGGTATCATATTCAATATCACCTTTAGTATATATTTTACCATTTCCAGCGATCCACTCAACAGAAATCTCTTTTGCAACCCATTCGCCACTCAAAACGAAATCTCCAACAACACCATAAAGGGCATAAACGTTTCCATCTTTTGCAAGGGTAACTTTAGTGCCTGCGTTGTCACCGGTAGTATACGTTGCGTTTACACCAATTAATTCTAATGCGCCTGCATTTACGTTTGAAGTAATGGTAAATACGACATCATCTTTGAAGTAATGCGTGCCTAAGCCCTCAACCGTTAAGTTAGCGTCGTCAACGGTTGAAGTAATGGTTGTTACTATCTCCGTTTCTTCTGCGCTTGCTTCAAAGTTAAGGCTATTTACGCCAATAAAAGAAAAAGTTGCAACACACAAAATTAGCATTGCAACAATTATTAAAGCATATACGAAATTTTTGCTGAAAGTTATACTCTTGCCTTTCATACAATCCTCCTACACGCGCGCTCCACGTACGCGCCTTTTAGGTAATGTAAAAAGTATAGTACAACAAAGGTTTGGTATTCAAGGCTGAAAGAAAAAGATTTACTAAAAATTAACAATAGGTATAATGGTATTAACACCTAAAGATAGGTTTTATTCTTTTTGTGCCTTTATTAAGTAAACTGAATAGGCTATCGCTACCACGATAACTACCCCCGCCGTAACGAGTTGCATCCAAAGAATGCTTTCATCTTGTGCGCTAAAAATGGAAGTTGCGTTTACAAGCGCGTGCGCAATTATGCAAGGAAGAAGGGAGCCACCTTTTAAGAATATGATTACAAATAGGAAACCTACTGCCGTTGCATATACTACTTGAAGTATGGTTGCAACGAGTGCTCCGTTACCAGTAATTAAATTTACGATATGCCCAATGCCAAAGGTCAAAGAAGAAACTATTATCGCTACTTTTAGGTTATCTTTTGCCATTGCCTTAAAGAGTAGACCACGGAAAATAATCTCTTCAAGAAAACCTACTGCAAACATACTTAACACGTAAAGTACCGTTTCAAGAGCATTTGCGTTTAGCCTTGCTCCAAAGAAGAAATTAACGCTAATTAGCACTAAAAGTGGTAAATAAAATAGGTCTTTTTTGAAATTAAACTTTGGAATTACTAAGCCGTATTTTTCCTTTAAGCCACTCTTAAAAATCCACACGAAAAGAAAGATAGAAAGCGCAAAAGTGTATGCTACCGTTATGGACTTTCCTACCCCTATCATATCTGAAAACATATCGGCAAGCGCAGTACCAACAACGTAAACGATTATGAAAATAACGGCAAACCATATTTCGTTTTTCTCGTAGAATTTTTTCATAAATCACCTCTATTTCCTCATTGTGCAAACCTTTACGAGTGGTCTAAAAAGCAAACTGAAACTCACAAGATTTGTAGCACATCCAACTAAACAAGCAATCGTACTTGCTTCAAGGTAGTATAGCCATGCATCACCCTTTAAGCCAAACCACAATGGACTAACAACACCATCTATAGCGGTAAAAACAACAACGCAAACAATGGCAAGCGTTATTGCGATAACGTGCTTTTTAGGGTTCAACTCTCGCTTAAATAGGTTACCTAATCCACCAAACAACAACGCAAGAAGGGGATAGTAAATTAGGTAAACAATCACCACGCTTGGGTAAAAACCAAACACTATGCACCTAAGTAGAGAAAAGGCAACTGCTATTAAAACATCCCTTTTAACACCAAATGAAAAGGCGAAAACTGCCATAAGCAATGTTACAAGTTCAAGACCTTGAACAAAACTTAAAGCAAATTGCACGCCGATAAGAAGTGCAACTGAAAGTGATATTATTGCTACGTCCTTTGCCTTACTTCTCATTTTCCACTACGCTTAAAGCATATCTTACCGTTTCCATGGCGTCTTTGCAGTACTTATCGGCACCAATTTCTTCGGCATATTCCTTAGTTAGCACTGCTCCCCCTACGCATATCTTACACCATGGGGCAACTTTTCTCACTTCCTTTATGGTTAGCGCCATATTAGGTACCGTCGTAGTCATCAACGCGCTCAAACCAAGTAGTGGCGCCTTTAACTTTACAACGGCTTCTACCACTCTTTCAACGGGAGTATCCTTGCCAAGGTCAATTACGTTGAAACCATAGTTTTCAAGGAGCATCTTTACGATATTTTTGCCTATGTCGTGTACGTCGCCTTTAACGGTTGCTATTACGAAATTTCCTTTACTTGCATTACTTCCTTGCATCTCCCCTTTGATGGTTTCAAAGGCAACTTTTGCAACGTCTGCACTCATTAATAGATTGGGTAAATAGGCCCTACCTTCTTCGTAGGCAACGCCCACCTTGTCAAGCGCAGGAATGATTTCTTCATTTATGATTGTCACTCCATCTTTTTCTTTAAGGAGTGTTTGCACCATCTCTTTTACTTCCCCTTTTATGCCACGAATTATGCTCTCACTTATGCTAAGACCACTCTCAACTTTTGGTTGAGTAGTTTCAGTAACGCTTGCAAAGGATAGGTATCTTTCCAAGTTTTCATCTTTGCCACTAAGTGCTAAATAGGAGTGATAGACTTTCATCATCTCTTTAGAATTTGGGTTTACTATTCCCGCACTAAGCCCACTCTCAAGCGCTAAGGCGAAGAAGGTGGAGTTAACGTAATCCCTATTCGGCAATCCGTAAGACACGTTGGAAACACCAAGCACGGTATTAAAGCCCCTTTCTTTAAGCATCTTCAAGGCTTTGAGCGTAACAAGTGCAGAGCCATTGTCTGCTCCTATCGTTAATGCAAGTGGATCTATCAAAAGGTCCTTCTTATCTAAACCAAAATCCCTTGCCCTATTAAGTATTCTTTCTACTATATCCACCCTTTCTTCTGCACTTGTAGGAATACCATTTTCATCAATGGTAAGACAAACAACCACTCCACCGTATTTTTTTGCTATTGGGAAAATTGAAGACATACTATCTTCAACGCAACTAACTGAATTGAGAAGTGCCTTACCGTTATATAGGCGAACGGCGCTTTCCATTGCTACTATGTTTGAAGTGTCAATTTGTAGTGGAAGTGAGCATACCGTTTGAAGTTCCTTAACGGTGCTTTTTAGTGTTGCAATTTCATCAATTTCCGGTATACCTACGTTGACGTCAAGAACGTCTGCGCCCTTTTCTTCTTGCTCTATACCCTCTCTTATAGCATAGGAAAGGTTGTTTTCTCTTAGCGCTTGCTTAAAGAGTGGTTTGCCCGTTGGATTGATGCGCTCACCTATAATTATAGGCATCTCCCCTATTTCTACGGCTTTCCTAAAAGAACTTACTACGGTTGGATTTTTGCTTTCAATTTTCTTTGGCTTAACACCACTCAAACACGAAGTGAGCGCCTTTAAGTGCTTAGGTGTCGTTCCACAACAACCACCTGCAACCCGTACGCCTTCATGCACGAGGTCTGCTACAAGACTTCCAAACTCTTCTTCAGTAACATCGTATTTGGTTTCCCCGTTTTCAACTCTTGGTAACCCTGCATTCGGTTTTAATAGTATTGGTGTGCTTGCACACTTAAGGTATCTTCTAACTATGGGTGCAAGTTTTTTAGGACCAAAAGAACAGTTTACGCCTATGGCATCAGCACCCATTCCTTCAAGTAGTGCAACCATTGCCTCTGGCGTTGCACCAGTTAGTAATCTTTCGTTTTCTTGGTAAGCGTTAGAAACGAAAACCGGTAGGTCGCACTCTTCCTTAACTGCAAGAAGTGCCGCCTTCGTTTCATAACTATCTGCCATAGTTTCAATAAGAACAAGGTCTACCCCTGCCTTAACGCCAAGTCTTACGGTGGTTTTAAAAATCTCCACCGCATCTTCAAATTGAAGGTCGCCAAAAGGTGCAAGCATCTTGCCGGTAGGACCTATATCTAAAGCAATCCATTTGGGCGCTTTTGAAACACTCTTCCCCCTTGCATCGTTTGCGTTTTTAACGGCTGAAAGTATTATCTCTTCCAATTCTTTTTCATCATATTTGAGCCTATTTGCTCCAAAAGTATTGGTGCATACCACGTTAGAGCCACTATCAAAGTAGTCCTTGTGAATGCTTACGATAACGTCACTATGGGTTATATTCCATCTTTCAGGTCTTTCCCCTGCTTTTAGGCCCTTCTTTTGAAGTATCGTTCCCATTCCACCGTCTAAATAAACGACGTTTTCACTTAGATATTTTCTAATATCCATTCTTCCACCTATTCCTTAATTCCAATTATCGCGCTAACTGATTTTGAAGGCGACATTATGAAACTATCACTTAGACTTACACCTATGTTTTTGCTTGCGTTTACTAAACTTAGCAATATTTCTTGGTTTTTTATATCAAAATCGCCAAATCCAGGACTAAACCTTGGGCGCAACGGCTCCTTATACTCGTTTACGAAGTGGTCCATAAGGCTTTCCACCCTTTCCACTCCTACTGCGTGCATTATTAGACCGTGCATAGGCGATAGATGAGAGTATCTTGCAATTAATCTATCCATTTCAAGACCTACGCTTGCAACCACTACAAGCGCTCTCTTTAATCCTTTAAGGTTTTTTAAAAGTGCAAGCGAGTTTATCTTTCTTTCCCCTATAATAACACCGTCGGCACACTCTTTTAGTGGCAACTCAAGATAGCATACTTTATAGGAAAGACTGCCCACCTCCCCCTTGCATAACTCAACTATGCTCTTTATCTCCAAGGTACTATCCTTAATTCCTGCATACCTTAAAATCTCCCTTTCGTTAAAGGGCAAGTTGTCGTAAGTTACTATCTCTACCATATTAACCCAACACGTCGCTAAGGTTTTCTATAATCTTTTTTGCAACTTCAGGCTTATTCATTGAATAAACGTGTACGTTTTTTACACCGTTGGAGAAAAGATCAATTATTTGGTCCGTTGCATAGGCTATTCCCGCTTGCATCATCGCCTTAGGGCTTTGACCGAATTTGTCCACTAAGTTTTTGAACTTTTGTGGCATCATAGAGCCGGAAAGATGGATTGCTCTTTCTACTTGTACTGCGTTAGTTATGGGCATAATGCCGGGCATAACCGGTACGTTAATACCTTGTGAGCGAATTTTATAAAGGAAATTATACAAGATATTGTTGTCAAAAAACATTTGCGTAGTAAGAAAGTCGCATCCTGCATCCACCTTTTCCTTTAAGTGGGCGATATCTTCCTTTTGGTTTGCACTCTCAGGGTGCATTTCAGGATAGCAAGCACCACCTATGCAAAACTCTCCGCTTTCCTTAATTTCTCTAACGAGTTCAACGGCGTAGTTGTAATCCCACTTGCTTCTATCTGCCCCCGTTAACTCTTTTGGAATATCACCACGGAGTGCCATTACGTTGGTTATACCCGCTTCCTTTATCTCTCTAATTCTCTCTTTTACCGTTTCCTTGCTTGAAGACACACAGGTGAGATGTGCAAGAGATGGTACACCGTATTCGTGTTTTATCTTCTTTGCAATATCAAGGGTGTATCTTGAAGTACCACCACCAGCACCATACGTTACCGACATAAAAGCAGGCTTAAGTGATGCAATCTCCTCGCAAGCAGATTGTACGTTTTCAAAAGCCGTTTCCGTTTTAGGTGGAAAAACTTCAAACGATACCGTTAATTTGTCTTCCGTTAATAAATCAATAATTTTCATATTTTCCCCTTTTTAAGGTTTGTCCTTGAAATATACGTATCTATTAAAAGTACCCACTATTCCCATTATCTTAATAAGTTTGAAATAGGCCTCTGCTAAGGTCATATCGTTGCGACGGAAGGTGAGAGATAATCTAAATCCGTCCCACTCTGCACCAAAACGCTTGCATACTGCATTGATTTCTTCTTCATACGCCGTAACGTCTATCATAACTTGGCAAAACCACTCCAATACGTTTGGAGCCGTGTAGAGTTTTAAGGTCTTGGGCGCCACCTCTTCAAGACGGAAACTTTGACTATCTCCGTCAAAGAAAAACAAAGTGCATACGTCAAGA
>JAZQVF010000176.1:0-2258 GCA_045631675.1 Candidatus Stercoripulliclostridium sp. | reverse complement strand
ATTCCTTGAACCCGTTATGCACGTAGACGTAATCGTTCCAGATTCATACATGGGTGACGTTATGGGCGATATGAGTAAGCGTCGTGGTAGAATTCTTGGAACCAACTCCGTTGGTGGCAAGACCGTAGTTTCTGCAGAAGCTCCTCAAGTAGAACTTGCTAAGTATGCAACCGACCTTCGTTCAATGACTCAAGGTCGTGGTAAGTTCACCCTTGCATTTGAACGTTACGAAGAAGTTCCTTCAATGCAAGCAACCAAAATTATTGAGGATTATAAGAAGCGTCTTGCAGCAGCAGACAAGTAAAACACGTTAGTTTAGCGAATAATCTCACAAAACCAAGTCTCCCTGCGGGGCGCAGTACTTCAGTACAGCAACCCCTTGGGAGACTTTCTTTTGCTCATTCTTCATCAAAACTAACGCGTTTTACCTAAACCTTGTTTGAGAGAGAAATAATTCAAACCTTATTTCTTCTAATATCGCGTTATTTTAGCGACCTATTTCACAAAAATAAAAACTCACTCGTTTTCGTAGTGAGTTTTATTTTTAACATAATTTCTAATTGAACTATATTTTAAAAGAAACTTGTAATAAAAATTTCAAGCCCAATCACAATGAGAATTACTCCACCAAAGATGCTTGCCTTGTTTTGGAACTTTGTTCCAATCGCTTTGCCTATATATACTCCTGCGAGGCAAATAGAGAAGGTTAAAACGGCTATTATGCCAGCCGAGAGTAATGCTTCCCAAATCATATAATGGGCGATTGTAAAGCCAACTGATAGGGCGTCAATGGAAGTTGCAACACCTTGCACAAGTATAAGACCAAAGGTTAGTGGTTTTATGGGACACTCTTCTTTTTCTTCCTTTTTCTTAACTCCTTCGTAAATCATTTTACCCCCAATAAAGGCAAGAAGTATTAGTGCTATATAAGGAATAGCAACTTCTATAAAGGTAAAATATTTAGCAACGGTAGTAACTAACACCCAACCGATAAATGGCATTAGACCTTGCATAAAGCCAAAGACACCGGCAATACCGGTAGCCTTAGGGAACTTTATGTTTTGGTAACACAAGCCGTTTGCAAGGGATACGGAAAAAGCGTCCATTGCAAGACCTAAGCCGAGAAGAATGCTCGTTATAAAGAAATTAGCGTCCAAATTCATATAATAAAGTGTAAAAAAGTAGAGTGGTTGCCCACTCTACTTAGTTTTATAGTTAGATGCGATTTACGCCGGTTTTTCTTGCTGCTTCTGCAACTGCTTTAGCAACGGTCTTGCCAACGCGTTCATCAAATGCCTTAGGAATGATATAGTCAGCACTAAGTTCTTCATCGGAAACGAGAGATGCAATTGCCTT
The DNA here is from genome assembly GCA_045631675.1 of Candidatus Stercoripulliclostridium sp. GTDB lineage: Bacteria > Bacillota > Clostridia > Christensenellales > DTU072 > Stercoripulliclostridium_A. The sequence continues at coordinate 902 of JAZQVF010000176.1, read as the reverse complement.
AGCAGCAGCAATTTTCATTTCTTCGTTGATAACCTTTGCTCTAACGACAAGTGCGCCACGGAAGATACCGGGGAAGGCAAGAACGTTGTTGATTTGGTTGGGGAAGTCGCTTCTACCGGTACCAACTACTGCTGCACCTGCTTTAAGAGCGAGGTCGGGCATGATTTCAGGAACGGGGTTAGCCATAGGCATTACGATAGCGCCGGGAGCCATTGAAGCAACCATTTCTTCTGTTACAACACCGGGAGCGCTTACGCCAACGAAGATATCTGCACCCTTCATTGCATCTGCGAGAGTACCACTCTTGCGTGCTTTATTAGTGATAGCAGCGATATCTTTCTTAGATTCCATAACGTTAGGATCGTCAATGTTAAGGATACCTTGACGGTCGCACATATAAATATCCTTAACACCGAGTTGAAGGAATAGTTTAGCGATAGCACAACCTGCAGCGCCTGCGCCACTGAAAGCAACGGTACAATCTTCAAGTTTCTTGCCAACAACCTTAACTGCGTTAAGAACTGCAGCAGCACAAACTACTGCGGTACCGTGTTGGTCATCGTGGAAGATTGGAATATCAGTACATTCCTTAAGTTTTCTTTCAATTTCAAAGCAACGTGGAGCAGCAATGTCTTCAAGGTTTACGCCACCGAAAGAACCGGAAATGAGGGAAATGGTTCTAACGATTTCATCAACGTCTTTGCTCTTAACGCAAAGGGGGAAAGCATCAACGTCGGCAAAAGCCTTAAAGAGAACGCACTTGCCTTCCATAACGGGCATACCTGCTTCAGGACCGATGTCGCCAAGACCTAAAACGGCGGTACCGTCGGTTACAACTGCAACAAGATTCCATCTACGGGTAAGTTCATAACTCTTGTTGATATCCTTTTGGATTTCAAGGC
>JAZQVF010000175.1:0-3903 GCA_045631675.1 Candidatus Stercoripulliclostridium sp. | reverse complement strand
AATATACACGCGTATATTTTATTATATATATAAGAAAAAGTCAATAGGCAATTTATATTTTACTAAAATATAACCACAAAGACCGAGTCCTTAGGCGAATAACGCTAAAAATAGACGAGCCGTCTTGATCGTTTACAATAGTAAAGTCCCGTCACCGTTTTGCCCGTTTTTGCATTCTTCATCCTAAAATCGCGGAATCTATTCACACCATTAAAACAAAATTACTCATATTTGATTATTCTTGTTTTAGGCTACTAATCATTTATTTATGGAATACTAAACTATGTATTTTTGTTTTAATTTGTATAATGATAAGCCACACTACGCTCACGATAAATACCACCTGTCGGTGGCAAGAAATACACTTGCAAGCAAGTGCAATAAATACCCTTCGGGCAAGAAATACAAACACAACGTGTTTGCGTCATGGATAATTTATTTAAGTTCAGGATATCTGTTTAACGTGGTTTGAATGGATGAAATTAAGCGACTACGAATTTTCCCACTTTCTTTATGTAAAGGTTGGAAGACCTCTTCCGTAATTAAATTAGACAAGACAAACAATTCAAGCCAATATTCGGTCTCATAACATTCTTTAAGGGAAATGCGTAGTTTGCTTACAAAATCCGCAGGGCTTTGTCCATAGAATGCCTCCCGAACGTTTGCACCAATACTTGTACCGCTTCTAAGCAGTTGTGAAGATAAATCACTTGGTATTTTATGGTTTTTGCACAAACCAACAATTTTTACCGCAAATTCTAAAGTTTGTTCTTGTAAAAGTTTTTCTGTCATATTTACCTCTATCTTCTTTATTATAACACTTGAACGTTACCAATACAATACACGTTATAAAAAACAAGTGTTAGATAGCAAAAATTCTTCTTTTCGCTACGCTTATAATCCAACCACGTTGCCAAACTTGTTTGGTATTTCTCGCCGAACAAAGTGAGGTATTTCTCGCCGAACAAAGTGAGGTATTTATTGCCGAGCAACGCGAGGTACTTTGTGGCGCCGTAATTCGCCCTAAAACGCGCAAAAACTCCCTTTGTGCAAAGTAACACGAGTGGTGGATAAAGTGTGAATAGAGTGTCAATAACAAGACCTGTCCACAGTTCTTATTTACACTTATTATTCAACCCAAATGGTAGCCTTAAAAGTTACTCAAAACTGCACTCAAAAACACCTTCAAATAAACCATATTTATTTATATTATAAATAAGAAGAGAAAAAGATATAAAGATAACAAGAATAATAAATATAATAAAATAAAAAGGTAATAATGGGTTTATACCCTATCCACAATGGGTAGCAAAACGCGCCATGCGACCATTTACGTACAGATTTAGATGCATAGCACGTTTCACTATTATTTCACTATTTTTTCACTATTTATAGCAAGGCTTATAACTCACCTTCTATTATAGAATATGAGGTTATTCTCTTGTTTACTAAATTGGGCTTAACATATCCGTTATTACATAACTCTACGCTCCAATTTATTATCGTTCTATTTGAAACGTTGAATTGGCGAGCAATGCTTACTGGAGTATATTCACTGATTTTTTGTTCTCTTATATATCCTAAGAGAGCTTTTGCTTTTTCTGAAAGTTGGTTAAATCTTCTTTTTTGTTCATCTTGAGATACGTTTGAAGCAATTTGCACCACCTTATCGGAGTATAGTAGGAATATTTTCAAAAAATAGTCTAACCATATTTCAAAATTCGGCGGATCATTTCTGCCATCGTAATACAATGCGGGCAAGCCCATTTGCAAAGAAGAATAATACTCTTCCAAATTATAGTTAAAGTACTCTTCTAAAGAGCCAATTTCTTTGAAACCATAACCATAGTAAGACAGAATATAATTTGACATTATACGCGCCGTTCTTCCATTGCCATCTTCAAATGGGTGGATTGTAACGAGCTGATAATGTAATACGGCTGCTTTAATTATTGGGTGATCTGAAGAGTTGTTTACATAATCAGCAAGCTCGTCCAAAAGAGCCGGCACGTCCTTATATTCGGGTGGAATATATTCCGCCCTACCCGTCTTGCTATCATATACAGCAAAAAGCACCCCTGGTGGCATAGCTCCACGTAATCCTATTTTCTCCTTAGGCTCACCATAAACGATTTGCTTTTGAGTATTGAGCAATAATTCTAATGAATATTTCTTCTGTTTTTCAAGTTGTTTGGACAAATACTCAAGGGCAAGATAATAATTGCGAATTTCTTGCTCAGGCTTTAGCAAATGCCTATTCTTGCTTTCAATGGCATCTTCAGCTTGTAAGTATGACAATGGATTTCCCTCTATGGCGTTTGATGCAAAGGAACTCATTTTGCGAGTATTCTTTCTGAACTTATTAGATAGTTCAACTGGCACAAAAGTATTCTCCAACAAAAGCCTATTTTTTTCAATTTTTATAATCGCATCTAAAGTTGCATTTGTTAGTTTAATTTTTATCATTAATACACCTCAATAGTAGTATAACACAATTTCACTATTATTTCACTATTTTTTCACTATTTTAAAAATTAATTTTATTTTGCTTGTTGAAGGGACTATTGTAAGCAAAAAAAGAAGTCCCGAAGGACTTCTTCTTTTAAGTTGTGATTTACAATTATGCGATGGTTACGTTTAGAACTGCAGCACCATTTGATTCTACATAGATGTAAACTTCACCAGCCACAGCTGGGAATGAACCAGAATAAATAGCGAGATCATAATCATATGTTGCTTCATTATAACCTGCATTTGCGCCAACAAGTGGCATTGCTGGGTTTATTCCAAAGAATCCATTTTCGCCATAGGTAGCTTGCTTAATAGCGGTATCATTTGCAACGCCAAGAGTGATGGTTGCATCTGCTGCTATTTCAAACTTATACCATGAAGCACCTTTGTCTACATTAATGGTTAAAGCATTGTTTTCAACAACGAGGTTGTATGCAAGCTCAGGTACTGCACCTTCCATAGTAATGCCATTTTCACCTGCTACACTATCAACATAGTTAGGAAGGAAGTTTACGATTGCGCTTGCAATTTCAAGAGCAGTGTGAGCAAGGAGTTTGCCACCATCTTTACCGGTGTCATTTGAATATGCTTCAGTATATACTGGATGAGCATCCCAGCCTTCACCTTCATATGCCATATCATAGCCCTTCTTTTCTTCAAAGAAAATCTTTTGGGTGTAATCTTCAACTGCTACGTTTTCAATGATTTCAAGACCAAGAGCAAAGCCAAGGGTCTTTACTTCTTCGCCAAGGGTTGCTTCAAGACCGAAGCCGATGCCGTCCTTTGCATAGCCGTTTACAGAAATGCTCATGTTGGTGTATGCATCGTCTTCTTCAAGGGTTGCACCAGTGAGACCTGCGATTGCTTGAGCGAGCATAGTCTTGGTGAATTCAACAGGAGCATCTGCACTTGCAAAGAATTCAACGTAACCAAGTGCTTCTTCGCCTTCAGTTGCAGGAACGAAGTTCTTGAGATAGTTGTCATACATTGCGCTGTTTACGAATGCAACGATGTTGTCGATAACTGCTTCAGGAGCAAGGAGTTGAGCAAGGGTCATTTCCTTAACTTCATAAGATTCTTCAACGTCAACGATGTATACGCGATCGGGGCTACCATAGTCACCTTCCCAGTGACCTTCTTCTTTTTGATAGAAGTGTAGGCTGAAGTTGTTCCAATCGCCTTCAATGGTATCAATAATGCCGTTGTCTGCGAGAAGAGCATCCATTAGAACTTCAAGATCGATGGTTGCGTTTGCGGTTGCTTCGTCTTCGCCAAGTTCATAGGAGAAGAGACCTTCAGTTTCAAGGATGGGGGTGATTTCTTCAATAATTGCGGGAAGTTGTCCAAGAACACCAACTACAGCGCCGATGTTGAATGAACCATCTTCGTTGA
>JAZQVF010000174.1:0-1695 GCA_045631675.1 Candidatus Stercoripulliclostridium sp. | reverse complement strand
GTTTGTGCCTTCAATAGCAATGGTGCCGTCATCGTTTTCCGTTATGCGGGTAATGCGTGGGGCTTCCCCTTGTGGGTTTTCTACGAGAGCCTTTGTTACGGGATAATAGTGTCCGTTTCTAAATGCGTGTTCAATGCTTTCTTCCGATTTATCAGGAGCAAGAAACATCGTGTAACTCCAACCCATATCGTTGTCATCGTGAGCATCGTCTGCTGCCATACCGTATATTATGCGCTCGGGCATAAAGTGAGTAAGAAGATCATCCCAATGTTGCCTATCGGTATCATAGCGGTCGTTTCTATTGACTATTTCAAGGGCAACGAGGCAGGGGAATTGTTCGTACCAACTAACTCTAAAATCCTTAATTGTTGCTATATTGTCGTATCTGCCGGGGTGGTTTACAACGGCGATACCACCTTGACGCTCCACTTCTTGAAGAATATTTTCAGGGAAATCAAAGGCATATTGAAGATAACAATAGAAAAGATTTATGTGTGCTGCAAACATTGCCTCTGCTTCGTTTGAGGCAATAGGGGTTAAGTTGTAGTCGGTAATTCCAATTTCTTCAAAGGTGTTAAAACCTAAGTAGTGGTCGGAAATGGCAAGTATATCATAGCCAAGTTCTTGATAGTGATACACTTGTTGTTGAGGGGTAAAGTCGCCGTCGCTACGCGTTGTATGCGTATGCGTGTTAGCCTTATATTGATTAAGAGACCAAATATCAACGGGAAGTTGTTCTTCGGGTGTTTCATTTCCAACACCAAAAAACTCCACGCCAACTACGGCGATAGAAGTAGCAATAAAAATAGCAAGAACTAAAGCGACGATTACTTTTCTCATAAACACCTCTGCCTTATAGTTTAACACGAAAACGCTCGTTTGCAAATAGGAAAAAAAGACTTTTTTAAATAGGAAAAATATTTTTTAAATATTTGATTTTAGGGGTAAAACGTTTGACACTTTATATGAATATAAAGTAATATTTAAATATAATTTTGGAAAACCAAAAAAAATTAAAATTCCACTGGAGGATGACATGAAAAAAGTTTTAGCTATCGTTCTTTGCGTAGCAATCGTTGCAGCTCTTTGCGTAAGTTTAGTAGCATGTAACAAGGCAGAACCTGTAGCAGCTCTCATTTGCTTGCACGGTGACAACTCTTCTTATGACAAGAACTTCATCGACGCATTCAAGGCAGCTTGCGAAGCAAAAGGTCTTACTGAAGACCAATATACCATCGTAGTTGACATTCCTGAAGAAGGTAATGATTGCTATGAAAAGGCAGCACAATTTGCAGATGCTGGCTACAAAGTAGTATTTGCTGACTCTTTCGGTCACCAAGCAAATATGATTAAGGCAGCTAAAGAATTTGCAGACGTTCAATTCTGCCACGCAACCGGTACTGGTGCAAGCCTATCAGTTGATAGCGACCCCAGCAACGATACCCCCGCAAACTTCCACAACGCATTTGCATCTATCTACGAAGGCAGATACCTTGCAGGTGTTGCAGCAGGTCTCAAACTCGTTGAAATGTACGGCGAAGACATCACCGATGCTGAAGCAACCATCGGCTACGTAGGCGCATGGCCCTATGCAGAAGTTATCTCCGGTTACACCTCTTTCTACCTTGGCGTTAAGTCCATCGTTCCAAACGTAACCATGAAGGTTAAGTACACCAACTCTTGGTACGATGAAGC
>JAZQVF010000173.1:0-2921 GCA_045631675.1 Candidatus Stercoripulliclostridium sp. | reverse complement strand
GCTTGTGACTTTTCTTCTAAAGAAGAACTTTATGCCTTTTTGGAAAAATTAGGCGACCAAAAGCCTTACCTTAAAGTTGGTATGGAACTTTACTATAAGGAAGGCGCACCTATGGTTAGAGAACTTAAAGCAAAGGGCTTTAAGATTTTCCTTGACCTTAAACTTCACGACATTCCCAACACCGTATACAAGGCAATGAGAAACCTTGGTGAACTTGGCGTTGATATTACCAATCTACACGCAGCAGGTGGTATAAAGATGATGGAAGCAGCGCTCAAAGGTCTTAGAGAGGGTGCAGGCGAGGGCAAGATGCCAAAACTAATTGCAGTTACCCAACTAACTTCAACCGATGCGGATACCCTTAAAAACGAACTTCTCATCAATGAAAGTTTGGAAGACACCGTTAAGCATTATGCACTAAACGCTAAGAAAGCAGGACTTGACGGCGTCGTATGCTCACCATTAGAGGCAGGCATCATCAAGGAATTAGGACTTATGTCAGTAACCCCCGGTATCCGTCTTGCAGGTGATTCCGTAAACGATCAAAAGCGCGTTACCACTCCTAAAATCGCAAGAGAAATGGGTAGCACTTACATCGTTGTAGGTCGTTCAATTACCGGCGCAGACGACCCAAGAGAAGCATATCTTAGATGCAGTAGAGAATTCAAAGGAGAATAATTATGGATAAACAAGCACTTGCAACTTCCGTAGCAGAAGCATTACTATCAATTAAAGCAGTATTCCTTCGCCCCAGCGAGCCTTTCACTTGGGCAAGTGGAATTAAAAGTCCCATATATTGCGACAATCGTCTTACCCTTTCCGTACCTGCTATTCGCAAGATAGTAGAAAACGGCATTGCATCGGTAATTAAGGCTGAATACCCAGAAGCAGAAGTAGTAATGGGCACGTCAACTGCAGGTATCCCCCACGCAGCAATCGTATCAGAAATACTTGACCTTCCTATGGGTTACGTTCGTGGTGGCAACAAGGAGCACGGTAGAGGCAATCGTATTGAAGGCGCAGACCCCAACGGCAAGAAGGTGGTAGTAGTAGAAGACCTTATCTCCACCGGTGGTAGTGCAATTGAAGTTGTAAACGCACTTAGAGAGGCAGGCGCAGAAGTTTTAGGCATCGTTTCCATATTTACCTATGAAATGAAAAAGGGTATTGAAAGATTGCAAGAAGCAAACGTTAAGAACGTTTCACTAAGTTGCTTTACCACTCTTTCAAAGGTTGCACTTGAAAAGGGATACATTACTGAAAAGGAATACAAAATGGTTTCTAAATTCCAAGCAAACCCACAAGACCCAAGTTGGATTGATGCTTAATAGTTAGAATATAATAAAGCAAAAAGAAAGAGAGAACTAAACGTTCTCTCTTTTTGTTTTATAGGTTATCAATTAAATTATTTCTTAAGTGAGTTTACGAAATGCTCCATTCTATCAAGTGCAATTTTGATGTTTTCAAGGGAAGATGCGTATGAGATACGGATGTGGTTTCTTCCACTTTCGCCAAATGCGATGCCGGGTACTACTGCAACCTTGTGTGTAAGAAGTAGTCGCTCTGCAAACTCTCTTCCGTCAAGGCCGGTTGATGCAACTGACGGGAATGCATAGAAAGCACCTTTAGGCTCAAAACAAGTTAGTCCCATATCGTTCAAACGCTTTACAAGATAAACCCTTCTTTCGTTGTATTGACGGCACATATCTTCAACCTCTTGGAAACCGTTTTTAAAACTTAATTCAAGGGCGGCGGTTGCTGCGTATTGAGAGGCAGTAGGAGCGCACATAATTACGTATTGGTGTATCTTTCTAATGACGCTAACGAGTTCCTTTGGAGCACAAAGATAACCGATTCTCCAACCTGTCATAGCGAAGATTTTGCTAAATCCGTTAATTAGAATGGTTCTTTCTCTCATACCTTCTACGTTTGCAATGGAAGTGTGTGTTGCGCCGTAGGTGAGTTCGCCGTATACTTCGTCTGAAATAACTATAAGGTCGTGCTTTATGATAACTGGAGCAATTGCCTTAAGGTATTCTTCTTCCATAATAGCGCCCGTAGGGTTGTTTGGATAGGGTAAAACAAGCACTTTGGTTTTTGGAGAAATAGCCTCTTCAAGTTCACTTGGAGTTAGTTTAAATTCGTTTTCTGCCTTGCAGTTAATTGCCTTTGGGATAGCGTGGCAAAGTTCAACGCAAGGAGCGTATGACACGTAAGATGGTGCGGGAATGAGAACTTCATCGCCTGGGTCAAGCAATGCTCTAAATGAAACGTCAATAGCCTCAGATGCGCCTACGGTAACCAAAACTTCATCTTCGGGAGTATAAAGTGGGCCTCCAAGCATATGAACGTAACGGCAAATATTTTTTCTTAAAGCGAATAGTCCGTCGTTAGAGGTGTACTGAGTTTTACCTTCTTTAATGCTCGCAATACCTGCATCACTAAAAGAAGCCGCAGTAATAAAGTCGGGCTCACCGATACCAAGAGAGATGCAGTCTTTCATATCAGCCGCAATGTCAAAGAATTTTCTTATACCTGATGGTGGAATTGCTTGTGCTTTTTGGCTGAGAAATTTAGAGTAATCCATAGTTGCCTCCAGTGTTCGTTCACTCAATTATACATAAGTTAATAACAAAAATCAAGTAATACGCGCGCTAAATAATAAGTAAGTATTTGTACGTACTAAAGCAAGGGTTGATTTTTTAATAACGTGTGGTATACTTTAAGTGAGGTGAATTATGACAGAAGAACGAATTGCACTTTTAGAAAAATTTGGTTTTAAGCACTACGTAAGTACTTGTGACCTTTCGTTAGCATTTAGAAAGCCTGCATACGTTTTAGATACGAATATTTTTGTTTCAGGGGCGCATGGCACCGAGACTGCGCAAATATTTTACTGTGAAGAAGAAAACTTCAAAGGC
>JAZQVF010000172.1:0-7620 GCA_045631675.1 Candidatus Stercoripulliclostridium sp. | reverse complement strand
GAAAACCCGTCGGGGCGCAGTACGTCAGTACAGCAACCCCTCGGGTTTTTTCTTTTCCTTCGTCTTTCATCCAAACTAACGCGTTTTACCTAACCTTTATTATAGAGAGAAATAACTCAAAAATTATTACTTCTAATATCGCGCACTTTAGCGAAACACTTTGAAAAATAAGAAAACCCGTCGGGGCGCAGTACGTCAGTACAGCAACCCCTCGGGTTTTTTCTTTTCCTTCGTCTTTCATCCAAATAAACGCGTTTTACCGAAATCTTATTGCAGTACGAACAAACTCAAACTTAATAAATCCTTGTTTGCGCAATGAAATGAAGCAAAGCCAATTTTGCATTCCGCATTTCGCATTTCGCATTTTCAAAGGCATCGCATTCCGAATTCATTTTCCTTTTTCCTATTGACATATATATACTTTAAGTATATTATATATTTATCTTATTGGTGGAGGCCTTTATGAGATTTAGAGTTACTCTTGTAGTAATACTTCTTGCAATTACACTTAGCCTTGTTGGAGTCGGTGTATATAACTCAAACTTTAAGGTTGAAGAAAGTAATGAAGAGATTGAAGAAGTAGATTATTCCTTTAAGGTTATGAGTTTTAACGTCCGTACCATTAGTTTTGATTTTAACGGAAATCCAAACGATAGTATTACTCTGCGCACCCCTTTAATTATAAGTCAAATTAACGATGAAGACCCTGATATTATAGGTTGTCAAGAATGGACTTTTACGCATGAAACACAAGTTGCGAAACTACTTAGTGAAAAATATGGTTATTATGCTATAAGTCGTGATGGACTACCTATCGGCGAAATGGGTGCTATTTTCTACAAGAAGTCTCGTTTTGAATTGATTGAAGTAAACACCATATGGCTATCAGACACACCTGATGAAATAAGTATTGGCTGGGATGGTGGTTGTCATAGAATTTGTACTACTGCTCGCTTAAAAGACCTAAAGAGTGGCGAAATTATTGAGTTTAATAATACTCACCTTGACAATAAGGGAAATTTGGCAAGAGAAAACGGTACGAAGATGATAACTGATATAGTTACTAAAAGCGACTATCCATCACTCGTATTAGGCGATTTCAATTACAATACCTTCAATTATAATTATAGATACTGCACTGAATATATGGATGATGCGCGTGTGCTTTCTGAAGGTGCAATTACAACGGCAACCTATAACGGTTGGGATACCTCTGCATTAAACGTTGGCGGTTCTCCAATTGACCATATTATGCTCAAAAAGGACACGTTTAACGTTAGTGGCTACAAAGTATTAAACTATCTTGTTGACGGACTATTTGCATCAGACCATTTTGCTATAGTTGCAACGTTAGAATTAAAATAATTAAGTTACAATAAAAAAGGCTCGTACGAGCCTTTTTTTATTTGTGATAATATATGTTAAAAGGTATATTATAGGGACTACAATGAAATTTTATAAACCTTTACGCTGTGTCTATTGAGAGTTGCCGATAATTTATCGTTTACTATTTGCTCTTCGCCCGTCCATAACTCTTTTACCTTATAATTCTCGCTAAATGGTACTCCGTAACGCTCTAACGCCTTTAAGGAGCAGGTAGCACTCTTTTTAGAGCCTGCCTTGTTGAAGAAACAAAGAGCAAATGAGCCGTCGCTAAGTGGTTTTAGCAAGGTGTCAACTCTACCTTTTTTGATTCTTTTACATTGCACTCCAAGAGAGTCTTGGTTTATAGCGATCAAATCTTTGTTGGTTACGATAGAAAGTACTTCGGGTGTAATTTTTCTTAGGTCGTTGCCAAGAATAAGAGGGCTTGCCATCATACACCACAATGAGAAGTGTGCTACGTTTTCATCGTAGGTCAATTTGCCGTTTCCTACTTCAAGCATGTCTGGATCGTTCCAATGGCCTATGCTTGCATACTTATCAAGTTTTACGTTGTGGCGATACATCCAGTTAATCATCCAAAGCCATTCAGGGCGAATGTCAGGTGTCGTGCGCCATAGGTTACCTGCCGTTCCACCCCACTTATAAGGACGATTCCAACCCCATTCACAAATAGAGAACACGATAGGTTTTTCTATGCTATTGGTATCTTGGGCTACCTTTTTGGTAGCATAGGCAAGTTGTTTGCCCATATTTTGATATTGCAACATTGCACTATCCGCTCTGTTGCCTATAGGGTTAAATATTCTAATTTTATTACTTCCCTTTTTGAGTAAAACGGGAGTTTGGAAACGAGCAGTATTGTTATAATGTTTTTGGTCGGGGAAATAAACAAGAGAAACGTTTGAGTCGTTTACCTTTACCATCAAGCACTTTTTATATCTTCCCTTTTTTCTAATATCAACGGTAAGCACGTACTCGCCGTCTTCAGGGACTTCAACGTTTTTAAATTCAAGAGCGCCTGCGTTAGCGTCAAGGCCGACTACTCTATATCCATTAGGGGTTACGCTATCTTTTTTAAGACGTGCATAGCCGAAAAGTTCTGCATCCGCTACGGAATAGAAATCGGCATCTCTTTCCCCCTTTTTAGAAATGGATATGCCGTATACCCAAGGAGCCTCTTTTGGTATTTTTATGTGGTGGCAATAGTCGTACTTAAAGTATTCAATGCCCCAACGAGCAAACCTTAGTGCATCTTGTCTTTCGTGGTATAAAGTACCGGGTAAATCTTCGCAGGTCTCGGTGCCGTTAGAAGAATATATACCAACCTTTAAGCCAAGGTCGTTAATCTTTTTTACAAGATTAGGTATGCCGTGAGCAAACGTCGTAAGGTCGCCTTGTAGGTCTCCGTTTTCATCTCTCAGAGAAGAATGCCAGTTATCATCAAGGTTAACGTAGGTGTAACCTGCATCCTTAAGACCGCTTTCAGCCATAGCCTTAGCGGTGTCGTAAATAAGATTTTCATCTATTCTATTTTTGAAAGTATTCCAACTTGACCAACCCATAGGTGGCGTAAGAGCAACACCGTTATTATATGGAGTAGGATCAAAAATTTCAGTAACGCTTTCGTGTATGCCGAACAACTTTTTCAAAAAGCAAATAGGGCAGTTGCCGTTTTTCTTCATATATCCTCCGAAAATAATTAAATTCCAAATCTATTTATTAGAGTGCGATACTCGTTTTTAGTGATAGTAATAACGTAGCCGTGTCGTGGGGAAAAAGGTAGGGAGTAGTCGCCCGTCATATGGAGTGCTTTGAAGTTTTCAAAGTCTTCCGTTTCATATAACACGTAGTTGACGCCCCACCAGCCACCCCAATGTAGGTCGGCCATAATAATCCATTTATCTTTGTTAATCAACTTATAGGCGTTAGAGCCTTCGCACATAATGTTGCTAACGTCTGTTACGCCCTCATACTTATCTGAAAGTGAGTAGGCAGACGTCATTCTTATACCTTCGTTTGCGCTCGTTTTGTAAAACATTCTATACATATCATTTTCAAAAACTATATCTGCGTCAATAATATCTTCTCCCTCAATTTCAAAGTAGACTTGAGGCTCGGTAGTTAAGGTTTTGAAGTCTTTGGTATAGAAAGCATATATGCATTTTTTGCCTTCATCAGCAGTGTTTCTAACCTTAGAGTAGGGCTTATCTGAGGAGAAGTAGACCATATATTCCCCTTTACTTTCATCGTATATTGCTTGAGGTGCCCAAGCGGCAGTTGCATTGTCAAGTAGGGGGTAGTAGCCTGCAAGTGGAATTATACTTTCATCACTCCAAGTCAGTAGGTCTTTTGAGCGCCAAGTGATGAGCGAGTCGTTACTTCTCCAGCCGTAAGTTGCGTGCATATCGGTTGCGAGCATAACGTAATCGCCTTCTTGAGACTTGAAGATATAGGGGTCCCTTACACCTCCCGTGCCTGAATTAGAAAGGAGAATAGGTTTGCCGTCGTTTAATTCCTTATAGTTGTAACCATCCTTTGAAAGCGCGTAAAAGACGGCTTCTTGGTCCATCTCGTTACCCTTAAAGTAGACGAATAGATAGGCGTAATCATCTTTTAAATTCACCACACTAAAAAGCCCTACGAGAATTAGCGCTATAGTAAGAGCAGTGGTTAAAAGGAGAAAGATTTTTTTCATAATTAGCCTTCTTTAGTATATATGCAACGGGTGGTTTTAGGACACTTTAATTTTACCACGAAAGCGCGCATATATCAATACCCAAATTTTAATACTTAGCATCAGTTGTGTGTAGGTGCAAAGTTGAAATTAATTTAAGGTTAAAATTAGTTGGTTTTGGACATGGAAATAGGGGTAAAAAAAGACCGATGAGAAAAATTTTCTAAAGTATGAAAATTGCTTAACAAGTGTAGTTTAACATACCGAACAAGGTATAAAAGATACCTAAACATCAAATAAAATGAATAAATTGCTAATTGGAGTGGTTGTTAGAAAAGGATAAACTTAAAATTAATTAGTGACTTTTTTACGCGCGTGTAGTATAATGGGTGCATGGAAAATTATAAGAAAGAAACAAAACGCGATAAGGGAAACAAATTCCCTTGGGGATACTATCTTCTTTTTGCTACCTTAAGTAAAGCAGGAAGATGGTATTTTAACGGAAAGTCAGTGGAAACGGAAGCCTTCAAAAAAGCCAAAAAAGAAGGCCCGATGCTCGTTATGTGTAACCATGCATCAGCACTTGATTTTCTCTTTTTCGTGCCACCTTTTGGTTTGAAGAAAACTACTTTCGTTGTAGCAGAAAATATGTTATACTCCACTCCATTCCTTGCAAAGATAATAAGGAAGGCGGATGCTATTACCAAAAAGCAATATATTGCCGACCTTAGTTGCGTTAGGAAAATCAAAAAGAGTATGGATAGGGGTATTTCAGTTGCTCTTTGTCCAGAAGGTCAAGTTGCATCATCAGGGGTGCGTGGCATAGTGCCGGTTGCAAACGGAAAGTTAATGAAATTCCTTGGCTATCCCGTGGCAATTTGTCATACGGATGGTAGTGGACTTTCCCGTCCTAAGTGGGGATACTCTGCAAGACGTGGTAAGGTAATTACTCATTGTGATATACTTTATACTCCTGAAGAAATTAAGGAAAAGAGTGCAGAAGAATTATATGAAGGCTTAGTTAAGGCGCTTGACTTCAACGAGCATAAATATCAAGTGGAAAACGGCATATCCTTTAAGGGCAAGAGAAGGGCAGAAGGTTTGGAAAGAATACTATACTTATGTCCTAAGTGTGGTGCAGAGTATAAAAACGTAACGAATGGTAATTTCATTGAGTGTAGCGCTTGTGGCAACAAGGTAGAGTGGACTGAAAAGGGAAAACTTATTCCCGTAGGCGACTCGGTTGCTCCAGAGAGAGTGGACCTTTGGTATGATCTTGAAAGGGCAAAGGTAAGGGAAAAGGTGAAGGATGAAAACTTCACGCTTACTCATAACGTAGCGCTCTTTATAGAAAAGCCCGAAGTATATAACTATCGTTTTATAACGCTTGGTGTAGCAACGCTTGACAAGGAAAACGTCACCTTTAAATCTACCATAGACGAGCGTCCTAAGAAGATAATTACCGAATACGGTGTAGGCAAGTTTAAAGTGGATTTTGACTATAGTGAGGGAGTAGAGACCGTTGAAGAGGAATTTAAAGATTTAACCTTTAAGATTAGCAACAACGAAAGTATTGCCAACAACCCAGGTGAATCACTTGAACTTTACGATGCTAAACATTCGTATAGAATTATGTTCGTAGAAGAAAAAGCAGCGACGGAATACGCGCTTGCAATAGAAGAACTTTATAAGCAAAGAAAAGGGGTTTAATATCCCTTTTTTGATAGGTGGAATATGATAAAAGCAATTGAAAGTGGAAATACTTCTCTTGGTATAGAGTTTGGCTCAACGAGAATTAAACTCTCACTAATTGACGACGACTGTACGCCCATAGCAAGTGGCTCTTTTACTTGGGAAAATTCTCTTGTTGAGGGAGTTTGGACCTATTCGCTTGACCTTGTAAAAGAGGGTATGAAAAGTGCGTATAGAGATCTTAAAGCAGACGTTAAGAAGAAGTATGGAGTAATACTAAAAAAGGTTGGTGCAATTGGTATTTCTGCAATGATGCACGGATATCTTGCATTTGACAACAAGGGTAATCTTCTCGTGCCGTTCCGTACGTGGCGAAATACTATGACTGCAGGTGCGCAGTATACTTTGAGTTCCATTTTTTCCTTCAATATTCCCGAAAGATGGTCGGTTGCACACCTTGCACAAGCGATAATGAACGGAGAGCAACACGTCAAAGATATAGATAATTTTACTACTTTAGCAGGATACGTGCATAGACTACTAACAGGCGTTAACGCGCTTGGTATAGGCGATGCAAGTGGTATGTTTCCAATTGATAGCACCACGTTAACCTACAATGCCGAAATGGTGAAAAAGTTTAACGATTGGGCGGGCGATTATGAGTTTAATAAGGATATATTAGACCTTTTGCCCCCAGTAATGGTTGCAGGTAAGGAATGTGGTAGGCTTACTGAAGATGGCGCTAAACTTCTTGATGAAGACGGCGATTTGGAAAGTGGAATACCATTCTGCCCACCTGAAGGAGACGCGGGCACCGGTATGGTTGCAACGGGCGCAGTAACACCGTTAAGTGGTAACGTGAGTGCAGGCACCAGCGTATTTGCAATGATAGTTTTAGAAAAGCCATTAAAGGGCTACTATAACGAAATTGACGTGGTAACTACGCCAAGTGGTAAAGACGTGGCAATGGTGCATTGTAATAATTGCTCATCTGATATAGATGCCTGGGTTAAGGTATTTAAAGAAGTTGGGGAGAGTTTTGGAAGTACGATAACTATGGATGAAGCGTATAGCGTACTGCTCAAAAAGGCACTACAAGGAAAGAAAGATTGCGACGGTATAGTTAGCCTTAACTATCTTTCAGGGGAAAGTATCACCTATCTTCCGGAGGGCAAACCTATGATGATGAGAGAGGCAACGAGCAACCTTAATTTACCTAACGTAATGCGCTCTTTACTTTATTCTGCATTTGCTACTCTTAGAATAGGAATGGACATTTTGTATAACGTAGAAGGTGTAAAGGTAAATTCTATTGCAGGGCACGGTGGCTACTTTAAGGCAAAGGAAGTAGGTGGAATAATGGCAAGTTCGGCACTTAAAACCACAATTACCGTAACCCAAACTGCAGGTGAAGGTGGACCGTGGGGTATGGCAATACTTGCAAAATATCTTAAAGACGGAGCGCCTATGCCCCTTGAAGATTATCTTTTAAAGCAGGTTTTTGCATCTTCTCAAATTGAAACTTTTACTGCAAGTGAAGAAGACGTTAAAGGTTTTGAAAAGTATATGGAAAACTACTTAAATTTACTTGAAGCAGAAAGGCGCGTTGTGTTAGGAGAAGAAGATGATGACGACTGCACCCCTTGTTTTATAAGAGTGAATTCATAAAGAAAGCCACCCAAGCCGAGTCCCTACAAGGGATTCGGCAACTAAATAAATCCTAAACGGATTTGTGATATTCGTCTAACGACGAGTGATATTGCCTATCGGCAGTGATATTTGCCTACGGCAAGTTATGGATTTATTTAATATAACTTTGGCATTAGCCAAAATATAACTGCTTGTAAAACAAGCAATATAACTTTTAG
>JAZQVF010000171.1:0-12455 GCA_045631675.1 Candidatus Stercoripulliclostridium sp. | reverse complement strand
TATAAAGCGGTTTCGTATCTTTCAAACTCGCCTTCCCCTCTTTCTAAAACAAGAATAAAGGGTGCGCTACCTTCCTTATTTGCATCGTTTAGAAAATCTTTTTGGTAAAGATACATTGGGTAATAATTCTTGTCAAGCATCACTATCTTACCTCCCATTTTTCAACGTGGACAAGACTTTCTCCCGCCTTAACCATTCTAAGGGGTGAAAGAGTTTCCACTTCGTGGATATATTGATTGGTGTAGGTTTCCATATTAGAGCAATAGTCGGGATACTCGTTAGGCTCTGCCTCAACTTCAACTTCCTTTATAAAAGTGGTGTTGCCAAGAGTATATTCCGTACGAATGGGGTTAAGATAACTTCCCACCTTGAAAGGTCCCTTACAAATGGGGTTGCTCTTTAGGATAATCTTGTCGTTTTGAAGGTCAAAACGGGGGTCTTTTATGTCGTTATAGTGCCAAATTACAAGGTTTCTATTAGCAAGATAGCCGGTATCCTTAGTTGAAAGTGGTACTTCAAGGGTAGCACCGCATTTCATAACGGTGAGCGCCCATAGACAAAGACTCTTTTCTTCGGAAGTTATATTTTGTAGGCTCATCTTAACTTCAGCCTTTCCTTCCCCTATAAAGGTGATTTCAAGTTTTGGTTGTACGCCCCTTTCTACCCAAGGTGCAGGAGTAAATACGGCACCGTTTTCTTTTAACTCGTAATCAACATGGCCGTTGTCGGGATAGTAGGTAGTTTCATCTTCGGGGGAAATCCAAATGCGATGTCCACCGTAAATGTGCCACCACTTACCTTCTCCGTAGGTAGCGGAAACGTCTTTGTTGACGTTGTCGTCTACGTCTTCGTACATTAAAGACTCTTCGCCCACTTTACCCATTTTGATAATTCGTGGACCAACGTCAAGAGTAACGGCAAGATACATCTTGCCATCGGTTAATTCTAAAGTTCTTCCAAGAAAACAACTTCCTATTTTGCTTTCCATTTTATGACCTCTCGTATTTTATAAATAGTTTATCGCCAACTCTATAGAGTTCAACTTCTACGTCTGAAGGAATTGAGTTGTTTATTACAAGATAAACAGCCTCAAAACTTCCTTTGTTTAAGAGATATTCACTCTCAAGAATTACTTCTGCCCATACGATACCAGCACCGTCAAGATAGTTGTAAAGGTGAGTCTTTACGTAGTAAGTGAGTTCCTTGTCGGACTCAACGATACTATCGTATTCACGGTTGATTGGTAGAGTATAAGCGTAATTCAAACCTTCCTTTTCCACTTCGGGATATAGGCCGAAGGTTAAGTGCGTGTCTTGACTTTCTTTGCCGAGTGCAAAGAATGCTTTGGTCAATAGTTCTACGTTTTGGGCTTCTGCTCCCTTTCCTACGGTTGCCTTTTCAGAGCCCCACGTTGCATCAACTACGTACCACTTGCCGTCAAGAAGTACGGAATTCCAAGCGTGTCCTACGCCCGTACCCTTGGCTTCGCCAACTATCTTATGGCTTGCTATTCCTTCCATTCCACACATCAAGGTGTATGCCTTAGCAATACCGTCGCACACTGCCATATGGTCAATAAACACGCCTTCAAGGTAGAAACTATTGTATGCCGTAGTGTTGCTAATTTCGCCATTTTCAGCAAGGTCTGCTATCTTGTAGTCGTAAACGACGTTAAGGGATAGCCATTCGTAGATGGCAAGTGCCTTTGCCGTATCCGTCATATCGTCGGATATGATGGAGCATAAAACGAGTTTTGCAGAGTTGTAAACTTGTTCTGCACGACTCTCAGGAGCAGGTATTGGACGATAACCTAAACTTACGGCATAGAACAATTCGTTCGTGGTGCTTACTGCCATAGTTCTATTGATTAAATCAATAGGTAGGCTTGCACCCGTACCCCTGGGACTTTCTGCGTAGTGGGTAACTGCGTTTACTTCTTGGTAGATATATTCATCGTCATCGCCTACTACTAAGTTGGTCTTTTGGTCGGGCTCGCTTGCATTCAATATACGCATTTCTATGCTTGCGTTTGCACCCATAGTTGCGCCTTCTAATACGTCAATGCTCAAACTACTGCTTTCTACGTAGGTCATCATTGCAGTAGCAAATACTTTGAAGGCATCAATACATCCCGCCTCTTCTTCTATGCAACCACTGCCATCGTTTACGGGATAAATTGCAGGGTCAAGGTCTGCACTCGTGAATGGTACGTATAGGTCTAAGCGGAATCTATCTCCGTTCATTAACTCAACGGGACGGAAAGCAACAACGTAGTTAAGGAGTCTTCCATACTCTTCAAGATTTGCTACGTATCCGTTGATTCCCGAGCCTTCTACTATTTCTTCTAAGTACTTGGTTGCACCCATAGGTAGGTCGCCGTCGTAATTATAAACTTCCGTCCAACCGTAACGACTGCCCTTAATCTTGATGGAATAATCGTCTTTGATGGTTGCAATTTCAGTGGGAACTCTAAAGTAGTTTGCACCAAAATATCCACCACTTAAACCTTCACTCGTTAAATGCTCTTCCACGATAGTGCCGTTCTTTTCAACTGAAATCATTACTTCGTAATTGCATTCGTACGGTAGTGCGTTCCAATAAACGGTGGAGTATGCAGTTTCTACTTCTTCGCCGTCAATAATTTCTTTAACTATCGTGCCGTCGAAGTAAACGCCGGTAATATCGTTACCTTCCCTTTGCGCTTCAACTTCAAAGTTGATAACTTCCGACTCAACACCGGTCGTTCTGCCTTTTACAATGGCCTCAACTTGAACGGTGTGCTTTCCTGCCTCTTGAATAGCGTAAGTAAAGCCCTTAGCCGTTTGAGTGCCATCGGTATTTTTAAAGGTTGATGGCGCTACGTCTACTATCTTAACTCCCTTCGTGGGGGTTTCTATCGTTACACGATAACTTTCAGGTGGATACTCGTCTACTTTATGGGTAACTTGTACCTTTACGTTGTCGCCTATAGCGTAACCCCTTTCAGGTACGTCAAATAAGGTTGCACGTATGCCAAGCAAAGGACTATAAATTTTTATGGTATCACTCACTACTTCTTGCGTTTCAAAAGCATTGGTTAGTATTGCCTTAACGTGATACTCTCCAACGGGTAAAGTGGTGGGTGTATAGGTTAATACCTTACTATCTTTTACGCCTACGTCGTTAATGGTGGTATCGTTTATCTTCCAAATAATAGATGGGTTAGGATCGGTAAATGGATCTAATTGGCTTAAAACGAAACTGATAGGCTCGGGACTTCCTGCCACTTGTCTTAGAGTTGCAGTGTCGGAAATCAAGTCTAATCTATAATCTAACTTAGAATAAGTTACGTTAATCGTTACGTGGCTTTCCACTTGCGTTTCAAAAGCACCTGCCTTGGGAGTTTGTACCCATATAGACGTTACGCCTACGCTTACGGGCGTAACGTGGCCGTTTATGTCAACCGTTGCAACTTCGGGGTTTAGTGAAGTGTAAATTACGTCTCTTCCCGTTATTGCGTGTGCAGGTTTAAACTCGGGTTTAAGGTCAACACCGTTTCCGTGTAGGGTTATGGAGATAGTCGAAGGAGTAAAAATAATCTTCTCAACCTTAACCGTTTCAATAGTTACGGTTACGTCAAGGGTTACGTCGCTATTTTCCGCGCTAATAATTCTAACGACTATGTCTTGAACGTTGCCTTCTTCATCAACCTTAAGTTTGTGTGCTCTAAGTAAACCACTTGCTGAAACGTCAAGGTATTCTCTATCGGTATTATCTGCAAGACGATAATAAACCTTTTGAGAGGCTGTTTCTACGGGATAAACCAAAGGTTTAAGTTGATAGGTGCTGGGTTCGCCTTGTGGTGCAAGGTAAACGTGGGTATCCTCAACTTGGATACGCTCTGCAGAACCTTCCTTTCTTTGCTCGGGCGTACAACCGAGCAAGGCCACGGCGCAAACCACCGTAACCAATGCTAAAATTATGAACGTTAAACGAAATCTTGCTTTCATATCTGCCGTCCGTGTGTTATTATTACGCGAGCGCGGTCTCACGCATACACATAAAATAATACTATAATGCGCGCGAAGTTGTCAATAGTAATTTTTTGTTCCCCCTATTTTTACCGTTATTTCAAGATTTTATTGGCAATAGGCTCAAGTAAATGGCGAAAAATATTGTCTAAAAGGATAAAAGGTGTTATAATGATTACGTATGCAAAAGTTCCAAGTACCCACAATTGAATGCCCTATGGACCCCATTCAGGCAAGAAGAAAGGAAGCAACGTCCCTTTCTTTCATAGGTGATGCAGTACATACTCTTGCCGTAAGAGAAAGACTTGCGCTTTCCCAAGACGTTAAAACGGGAGTGCTACATCATCAAGCCTCAAAAGAAGTCAATGCAACGGCCCAATCTCACGCTTTAAAACGGGTGGAAGAAATGCTAACGGAAGAAGAAACCGACGTCTATAAAAGATGTAGAAACGTAAGGCAAACCACCATGGCAAAACACGCCTCTGCGGTTGACTATAAAATTGCCTCCGGCTTTGAAGGGCTAATTGGCTTTTTGTATTTAACCGGCCGTTCCAAACGCATTGAAGAACTTTTGGAAGAAGGATATAAAATAGAAGAATAGGTTTCTTAAATTTTAGTTTAGGATACCGTAAATGATAATTTGCAAAAGGATACGTTATGATAATTGAAGGAAAAAACGCCGTAACCGAAGCCATTAAGTCCGGCACTACTATTGAAAAACTTTACGTTGAAAAAGGCAACTTTGCTCGTGAACTAAACCGTATTATCGCCCTTGCAAGAGAGGCGGGAATTAAGGTCAGTTTTGAAAAGAGCGAAACCCTTGAAAAACTCTCTCCCACCGGTAGACATCAAGGGGTTATTGCAACCACTACCGAATACAAGTACTTTGACCTTGAAGAGGTTTACGAACAAGCAAAAGAAAGGGGTGAAGACGTACTTTTCATCATCCTTGACGGAGTGGAAGACCCACATAATCTCGGTGCAGTAATAAGAGTAGCCGATTGTGCGGGCGCAACGGGAGTTATCGTACCCAAGCATCGTGGCGCAGGGGTAACCGACACCGTAGTTAGAGTTTCAGCAGGCGCATCTGCTCACGTAAAGGTTTCTAAAGTAACCAACGTAAACGACGCTATACGCTATCTTAAAGAACAAGGCGTTTTCGTATTCGCTGCAGATATGGACGGCGAAGATATCTATAAAACCAACCTAAAGGGTGATATAGCACTCGTTATCGGTGGAGAAGGCTCAGGCGTTCACACTCTAACGAGAAAACTTTCCGACGGCATAGTTTCTCTCCCCCTTTACGGACAAGTCAACTCTCTCAACGCATCCGTTGCAACGGGCATTGTAGTTTACGAAGCACTAAGGCAAAGAAATGGAAAATAACCAAACCTATACCGACCAACAACTTGAAAACCTTTTAGATGAAGAACTAACCACCCTTTCACAAAAGGGGTCGGAAGAGGCTACGAATATCCTTATTAATAGGTATAAGCCTCTCATCAAAAAACTTACTCGTAAATACTTCATCTATCGCGGACTTGACAACGACGACCTTATGCAGGAAGCAACCCTTGCTTTCGTTAAGGCTATTTCTTGGCACGATACTACAAAAAATAATTTGTTCAAGACCTTTGCCTTCCACTGCATTGACAACAAACTTCGCGACGTTGTAAGAAAATGTAACTCCCTAAACAACGTGGGCTTTAACGCATCTCTTTCCATGACCGAACTTGACGGCAACGAAACGGAAAAAATTACCGATACTTCCGTTACCGACCCACTTACGCAAGCAATACAAAACGAAGCGGTAGAAACAATTCACAAACTTGCACAAGAAGAACTTTCTAAAAAACAATACGACGTGCTAATGCTTTTCTTAGAAGGTTACTCTTATGCTGAAATAATGCAAAAACTAAAACTTAAAAATACCAAACAAGTAGACAACGCACTTTCTTCAGCAAAGCGCACTCTACGAGAACTTATAAACGACTAAGAAGGAATTGCTATGAAACTCGGAATTTTAGGACTTCCCAACGTAGGTAAATCAACCCTATTCAACGCACTAACGGCAAACAAAGCAGAGGCTGCAAACTACCCCTTCTGCACCATTGAACCAAACGTAGGCATCGTGCAAGTGCCCGATGAAAGACTACCAAAACTTGCCTCTCTTTACAACTGTAAAAAGATAGTTTACACCACTATGGAATTCGTTGATATTGCAGGTCTCGTTAAGGGCGCAAGCAAGGGCGAAGGTTTAGGAAACAAGTTCCTTTCACACGTTCGTGAGGCAGACGCTCTCATACACGTGGTTAGATGTTTTGAAAACGAAAACATCACCCACGTTGACGGCTCCGTTTCTCCCCTACGCGACATTGAAACCATAGAATTGGAACTCATTCTTGCCGATTTGGAAACCTTAACTCGCCGTATTGATAGAACTAAGGCAACGATGAAAGGCGGGGATAAGAAACTTATGCCCGAACTTGAAGTGCAACAAAAACTTTACTCTGCACTTGAAGAAGGCCGTCCTGCAAGAAGCGTAAAACTCACCAAAGAAGAACAAGAAATTGCCGATGCACTTTACCTTCTTACCACCAAAAAAGTTATATACTGCGCTAACGTTGGCGAAACCGACGACCACGATAACGATATGGTAAAAGCAGTTAAATCTCACGCAGAAAAGGAAGGAAGTGAAGTTATCGTTTTATGCGCTCAAGTGGAAAGCGAACTTGCAGTACTTCCCCCTGATGAAAAGGAAATATTTATGGAAGAACTTGGCGTTACTTGCTCCGGTCTTGACCAACTAATTAAGTCAAGTTATAGACTTCTCGGTCTTATGAGTTTCCTTACTGTAGGCGAAAAAGAAACGCGTGCTTGGACGATAAAAATAGGCTCAAAAGCACCACAAGCGGCAGGTAAAATCCATAGCGATTTTGAGCGTGGTTTCATTCGCGCTGAAATAGTGGATTACGAAACCCTTATGGAATGTGGTTCATTCAACGTTGCTAAAGAAAGGGGCAAGGTTAGAAGTGAAGGAAAGGAATACGTAATGCAAGAAGGCGACGTCGTTCTCTTTAGGTTCAACGTTTAGGCTAAAAAATAGTATATTTTTTGATGGGTGCTACGGCACCCTTTTTTATTTTCCACATTTAACCATAATATTTTTGAATTTCCCCTTGAAATTCGCGCGCACCTGTATTATAATAGTTACAAGTATACCCACGTGCAGGCGTAATACGCACACGTGAAAGCAAGGAGATGGATATGGCACAAGCACCGCTAACCACGTCAAAAATGTTTACGGCAAGTTGGACCGAGCGTGACGAAGCAGTTCTCGTTGAACTTCTCAAACGCAAAATTAAAGAACTTAAGTACGATATGAAGGAGTGCGACTCTCCCTACGCTCGTGCAAAACTACGTTCTAAGCGCGAAGAATACAAAAGACTACTTGATAAAGTAGAACGCAGTGATTACGACCCCAACATTCTTGCTGCAGAACTTAAAACTCATAGCCAATATAACGCAGTTGAGCGTAGCAAAAAGGAAAAGAAACTCGGCAGATATGCTGATGCATATAGCGACGTTAACTTTGACTTTGAATCATACTTCAACCGTACCCGTTATTTCGGCGCCGCTGCTCCAATTATCTCAATAATACTAATCGTGGCCTTCCTTGCAGTAATGCTACTTTCAGTATTTATGAGCCTTGGCGACATTTCCAACATTGAATCCAACCTTCAATTTGGTAATATGAACGTAAGCCTAACTTCCGTTGCTTACGTAAAACTTGGACCGGGAGAAATGGACTTCCAAGTTAACAACGACGGTAACTGGCCACAAGGTACTTGGGCATACGATGCAGTAAAACTTGAACAAGGCGAACAATATTACAACTCTTCATACGACGTTCCTGAAAAGGTATATCTCTACCAAGACCTTGGTATGACTTCAATAAGCATAACCACTCTTGATATCATCAAAGCACTCTTCCGTACCCCTATGTTTGCAGAAGATAAAATTGATATCATTGAAGATCAAGAAAGCATGCAAGGCGCAAGTTGGTACTACGTTCGCTTTATGATGAACAACAAGGACGATATCGTTATTGAAAAGGGCGAAGATGGCAACTATGATAGCGTAAAAATCATTAAGCACGTTGCAACCTACGGCACTATCGTATTCCTTGTAGCAATGATTCTTCTTTGCGTTGTTGAAATTATCATTAACGTTGGCAGATTGTTCAGTTATACCTCAAGAAGAATTCACGTTATCCCACTACTCATTCTTATCTTCGGTATACTAACGCTAATTGCTCCCGCTTTCCTTGACATTACAACCATTGAAGACGGCGCTTTAGGCGATGCATTTAACAATTACTTCGTAACCGATTGGGAAACTTTCGTACAAGAAGGTCCCGGCAACGTTGCATTTAATATGCTCTTTGCAGTACTTCTCGCAATCCCACTCGTTGTAACCCTTATACCATTATTCTTCAAAAACCGTGCCGCTAAGACCGTTGCTTACGTACCTAAGGGCAACAAGAAACACACCTATGCAGGTCAAGATAAGCCCACCAAGGCTGGTCAACCCGGCGACAAAAAGGCACATAAGAGAAGTAAGGGTAAGATCGCAAAAGCAGGTTCCAGAGCACCAAGCAGTGCAAGACTTCCTGCAAGATAAACACCCAAACTACAGTTTGTTTTTTAGGAGAATGGAGGCAAATGCCTTCATTCTCGCATAAATAGTATTATGTTTAAACATTTAAAATCCGACATTGCAGTCGCCCTTGAAAAGGACCCTGCTGCAAAAAGCAAAATTGAAGTTTTCCTTACCTATAGCGGTGTAAAAGCATTGTTTTACTATCGCATGGCTCACTCTTTGCATAAACACAACTTCCGCTTGCTTGCAAGAATTCTTTCTCAAAGAGCAAAAAGACTTACGGGTATAGAAATTCACCCAGGAGCAACAATAGGAGAAAGAGTCTTTATTGACCACGGTGCAGGAGTAGTTATCGGCGAAACCACGGAAATCGGCGACAACGTAACCATTTACCAAGGCGTAACCTTAGGTGGTACCGGTAAAGATACGGGCAAGCGCCACCCTACCATAGGCAATAACGTTATGATTGCATCGGGCGCTAAAGTGCTTGGCCCCGTCGTTATCGGCGACTTCGTTAAAGTAGGTGCCGGCTCGGTTGTGCTTAAAGACGTACCCCCACACTCCACTATCGTTGGTGTGCCGGGAAGAATAGTAAGACAATACGGGGAAAAGTACAACGACCTTGACCAAAAACTACCCGACCCCATTCTTGAAGAGTTTGCTCGCCTAAACAATCGCATTATCGCGCTTGAAGAAAAACTCGGCGTACAATCTTGCAAATTCTCCATTTCTAACGAAATACCAGAAAATATTAACTCAAAAAAGGAATAGATTATGTTACGTTTCTATAATACACTATCAAGACAAAAAGAAGATTTTAAGCCCATCAACCCTAAATTCGTAACTATGTATTCTTGTGGTCCTACCGTATATAGTTATGCCCATATCGGCAATCTCCGCACGTACATTTTTATGGACCTTATTAGAAGGGCTCTTAAACTTAGTGGATATAAAATCAAAGGCGTTATGAATATCACCGACGTTGGCCACCTTATGGCAGATAGCGACGACGGCGAAGACAAGATGGCAGTTGCTGCAAAAAAGCAAAACAAAACCCCTTGGGAAATTGCAGAATATTACTCAAAGATATTCTTTGAAGACCTTCAAAAACTCAATATAGGCAAGCCTGAGATTATTGCTAAAGCAACTGAGCATATTGAAGATATGATACAATACGTACAAAACCTTGAAAGCCACGGTTTCAGTTATGAAACAAGCGACGGTATCTACTTTGATATTGCAAAATTCCCACAATACGGTTGCCTTTCACGCGCTAACCTTGAAGACCAACTTGCAGGTGCAAGAGTGGAAGTTAACGATGAAAAACGCCACCCCGCAGACTTTGCTCTTTGGAAGAAAGCAGACCCACTACACATTATGCAATGGCAGTCTCCTTGGGGTATGGGTTATCCCGGTTGGCATATTGAATGCTCTGCTATGAGCCAAAAGTATCTTGGCAAGACCTTTGATATTCACTCAGGCGGTGTAGACCATATTCCAATTCACCACGAAAACGAAATTGCTCAAAACGAAGCAATCACAGGTGAAAAGAGTGTTAATTATTGGATTCACGGCGAATTTATGCTCGTTGATAACGGCAAGATGAGTAAGAGCCTCGGCAATACTTATACCATTGCTCAACTTGAAGAAAAGGGTTATAGCCCCCTTGATTTCCGTTTCTTCTGCTTGAATACCCACTATAGAAAGAAACTCAACTTCACCTTTGACGGACTTGACGCTGCAAAAGTAAGTCGTGAAAGACTTATGCAAGCACTTGCTCAACACAAGGCGTCAGCAACTCCAACAAATCCTGACACTATCGTAAAGTATAAGCAAGATTTCCACGCAGCAATAGAAGACGACATCAACGTTCCTCTCGCTCTTGGTTTACTCTTTACTGCAGTTAAAGAACCAAAATCAAAGGATATCTACGAACTTGCTCTTTACTTTGACAAGGCACTTGGTCTTTCTTTAGACAAACTTCCCGTTCCAAAGGAAGAATCCGTTGACGTACCCGAAGAAGTTATGGCTCTCGTTGAAAAGAGAAAGCAAGCAAAGAAGGACAAGAACTTCCAACTTGCCGATGAAATCAGAGCAGAAATTACGGCACTCGGCTACAACGTACTTGACACAAGGGAAGGCGTTAAAGTAACACCTATAAAATAATGGTTAAATGCCCCTATTGCAAAGTGAGTATATCAACGAAAACGGAGATATGCCCACTTTGCCACAAAAACCTAATTGATGCAGGCGTAAGTAAAGAAGAAATCAACAAAACACCACTTGATTTCCCCAAAAGGGGTAAACTTCCTGCTCTTTCAAACACCTTGTTTGACAAGGTATACCTTTTATGTGCTTTAAGCATATTTTTAGTTACACTTTCAGTTGAGTTAATCGTAGTAGGACACATAAAATATAGTTGGCTACTTCTTAGCCTTGTTGCATACTTCTATTTATTCTTAAGAGTTACCATTAAAAAGTCCGACTTGTTTCCACAAAAGGTGCTTTTCCAAGCCCTACTTCTTTCTATAGTAGCAATTTGCACGAGAAGAGTCCTTCCCCACCCTGAAGTAATTTTCAAGATTATCCTACCTGCTATTTATTTAATTTCAATGATTATAACGGGAATATTCTTCCTTATAAACTACAAGAAACCTTCAAGATATCTTCTAAATCTATTAACGATAGGCGCGCTTGGTTTCCTTCCCCTTGGCGTAGATTTAATTGAAGACGTTGTTGCACATCCCCTTAGCATTGCAACGGCATCGCTTGGTGCAGTAATTATAATAACCTTGTTTATTTTCTACGCAAGAGTGATAATAAGCGAACTGAAACGCAACTTCCACGTATAATTAAAGCCCCTTAAGGGGCTTTTCTTAATCTTTAGTTAACACCTTCTTTTGCCAAGTGAATTTTTTACAATTAGGGCATTTCATATATCTCGTTCTCATAACGTGAGGGGCGAAGTTAACGGAATTATATGAAGGTACGTATTTGTGTCCACACTTCTTACATTCGTAATAGCCTGCTACTTGTTCAATCCTAAGTGCAACCAAGCACGTTGAAATGATAATTACAAAGCCACCTATGATAAGCACTATTCTAAGCCAGTTTTCAAGTGGCACGAAATATGCTATTGCAAGGAGTGCAAAGAAAACGAGGATTGATAATACGGCTAAAAAGATTTCTATATTAAGCAATCTCTTGTCTGCTTTTTGTTTTTCTTTTATCATTTCCAATAAAGCGTTTTCTTGTTTTTTAGTATAATCTCTCATTTCCACCATCTCTCCATTTAATAAATCGTTAATGCTTATTCCTAAAACGTTACATAGTTCCAAGGCAATTTGATGATCGGGAAGGGACTTGCCCGTTTCCCACTTGGAAACGGCTTTATCCGTTATCATCAGTTTTTCAGCAAGTTCTAATTGCGTTAAACCCAAAAGTTTTCTGCGCTCCGCGATGAATTTTCCAATTTTTACGACGTCCATAATATTTCTCCTTACAAGCAGTATACACCATCTTTTTTAAAAAATCACCCTACCGTTGGTAGAGTGGAAGAAAAGCGGGTAAATGGGTGGTATATTTCTTCAAGGCAACGAGTATAATATAGCATAAAGTGTCAATATATAAAAAAGTCGGTGTTTTTGGTTGACAAACCTTTTTTATATTGCTATATTATATAGGCACTCTGACGCGGGGTAGAGCAGTTCGGTAGCTCGTCAGGCTCATAACCTGAAGGTCATGTGGTTCAAGTCCCATCCCCGCCACCAATAAAAGAAATAG
>JAZQVF010000170.1:0-7528 GCA_045631675.1 Candidatus Stercoripulliclostridium sp. | reverse complement strand
AGGTGAAAAGAAGTCTATTACCCACTCTATTTATTTAAACGATAGCGCACTTGTAAAGAATGATGCTTTCTTAGCAACCATAAGCATTCTTCCCGGATATGAAGGCGAAGTTGACCTTAGCACCGTCGCAACCAAAGATGCCGACGGAGACTACGTACTTACCCCTGCTCTCATTGATGTAATCTGTGAAAGCGTAGGTATCGGCGACGTACATAACGTTATCTTCTATGCAAACGACGGATTAAACTTCAAAGTTTCATCAAATGATAACTACACGAAGGTATTCAGCGTATTGTTTGCAGACGGCGCTACCGACGGCTCTATTAAGTTTGACCAAAATCTCAAGATGGAAAACCAAGTTGGTGGATGCGCAGTATACGTTGCACCAAGCATACAAGTTTACGATGAAACAACTTCTTCTTACGTAAATTACGTAAGTGGTACTGAACTCTTCTCCGTTCTTAAGATTACCAAGACCAAGGGAGCAACCCCCGACGTAAACACTTGGATTTCTGCATATTTAGGATATTAAAATGAAACTAACACTTAATGCTAAAAACGATAGCCTTCGCCAACTTCTTGAAAGCGAAGGCTTTCAATTTCCTTGTGGTGGAAAGGGTTTGTGTGGAAGATGCAAGATAATTGCGCCTACGCTACCTATAACCGAAAAGGACAAAACCTTCATTGACGTCGTAGACCTTGAAAGGGGTGTGCGCCTTGCTTGCGACAAAATCGTTGACGGACGGATTGAAATTGACTGCTTGCTTGAAAAGGTAAGTACAACGAAGGTAAAGATATCTGAGGCAGACGCTTACGTCGTTTTTGAAGAAGGTAGAACCCTCGTTGGTTTATGCGATGGTGGAGAAATCTTAGACGAGATAATTCTTCCGGAAACCCCCACTTCGTTTAGAGCGCTTAGAGCAACTGCACAAAAGGAAACGGTGGAACTTTATGAAGAACACGGCCTTGCAAAGGCAACCGTTATACTCCTTGCAGGCACTCCACAAAAGGTTACGGAAGTAACGGGGATAATTGAAGAATACGACTTTACGGATACGGTAGAAGCCAAACTTTTTGATATGACGTCGGAAGAAGTACTTCTTTTACCAAAACCTACTGCGCTCGTCGGCAGTGATATACTCCTTGAAATGCTTGGAAGAGAAGAAGGCACCCTTCTTGTTAAAGATAGTTACGTAGCATATCTTGGAGAAGAACTCTCTATCGCGCGCGTGATACCTAATATAAACGAGCCAAAGACCTATCTTTCAACCATAAGATACTTCTTAGAGAAGTTTACACCAACTGAAAAGATAGTGGTAGGGGACAACCCACTTGCTCGTTCTTTAGGGTTTACCGTTGCGGAAAGTATAGTTTCCAAAAACGTTGCAAGCATGCTTGCATCAAATAGGCCAAAGGCAAAAATCACACGACTTGCAAAAAGCGTTAAGGAAATTAATCTTATAGAAGATGAACTTTTCCTTAGGTTACTTCAAGAAAGCAAGTAGGGCGATAAACCTATTTTCATAATCTAAAATTTTGGAGTACGGCTCTCCTGATTCCCCGTCTAAAAGGGCGAAAAGTTCCAACTCTAAAGAAAGTATTTTACCAATACCACCCTCTCTCGGCAATACTCTCGGAGAGGGTTTTTCTTCCCCTATAATTAGCCCTTTTGTACACTCTTTAAGGGATATAAGATAACTTACGAGTTTACACCCCTTAAGGCGGGAAAGAAGATAAATTTGCTCGTTTATAAGGTCAACGACGGCATCCTTCACTGGGTCCACGCTACCTTTAAGTTTTTGGTTATATGCCCGAGCAAGCGATTCAATATAATCTTCACTCATCCGTATAATATATGAAAAAAGGAACCATTAGGTTCCCTTTTTCTGAGTTATATTTTAGAACAAGTTACTTGTTTTTTCCTTTATAAAGAAGTAGTAAACTTGCACTTAAACATACGTACACACTACTTGCGTTATGTACGAGCGCACCACCTACTGCGCCAAGTATACCAAGGGTTGAAAGAATTACGGCGGTTAGACTAACGCAAAGAGAAAGCACTATGTTGCACTTTACAAGCATAAAAGTAAAGCGAGAAAGTTTGACAAGGAATGGTATTTTACTTAGATCGCTTGAAAGTAGGGATACGTCTGCAGTTTCTATTGCAACGCTATT
This sequence comes from Candidatus Stercoripulliclostridium sp., assembly GCA_045631675.1. Taxonomy (GTDB): domain Bacteria; phylum Bacillota; class Clostridia; order Christensenellales; family DTU072; genus Stercoripulliclostridium_A. The sequence goes on along the minus strand of JAZQVF010000170.1, from coordinate 5,353 downwards.
ACCCATAGCACTCATAGCAAGGGAAACGTCGCTTGCGCCCATACTTGGTGCATCGTTCACTCCGTCGCCTATCATTAACACCTTTCCTTCTTGTTTGTATCTTTCAACGAGAGAAACCTTGTCTTCAGGAAGTAATTCAGAGTGCGTTGCGTCAAGAGAAAGAGTGGAAGAAACTTTTTTAGCAGAAAGGTCGTTGTCTCCCGTTAGCATACAAAGTTTCATACCAAGGGCTTTCATTTCTTTTACTGCGCTTACGGCACCCGTACGAATGGTGTCGGCAACCGTAATTGCACCTTTATATTCGTTATCAACGAATACTGCAACTATAGTTGACGGATTTGATTTTAGTTTTAGAAGTTCGCTTTCAGGGACTTCTAATTCCCTTTTTTGGAGTTTTACAATCTCAACGATGCGACCGTCAATCGTTCCCTTTATGCCCACACCCATCAATGATTCAACGTTTTCAGGAATGAGTTTTTCTCCATCGTACGCCCTTGCAATGGCTTTGCCTACAAGATGCTCTGAGTTTACTTCAAGGGAACTTGCAAGCCTTAAAAGTTCTTCCTTAGAGATGCCGTAAGGGATAACTTCTTCCACTTGTGGTTTGCCTTCTGTAAGAGTTCCCGTTTTGTCAAGACATACTACTTTTATTTTGGAAAGAGCCTCAAAAGCAGTGCCACTCTTTATAAGCACGCCCTTTCTACTTGCGTTGCCAATTCCTGCTGCAACTGCAATAGGGGTAGCAAGGGTCATGGCACAAGGACAAACGACTATCAGCACCGTTATACCCCTTTGTATAGCGTCAAGTAAATCTATTTGAAAGCCGAATAGTGCAACTAAAAATACTATAACGCTTAGTACGCAAGTTGAGGGTACGAGATAACTTGCCCATTTGTCTGCAAGGCGCACGAAGGGAGCCTTTTTCTTTTCTGCCTGTTTTACGTAGGCGATAAGTTTAGAAAGGCTTGTTTCATTGTTTCTACTCGTTGCCGTCATTTCAAAGGGAGAAGAAAGGTTTTTAGAGCCTGCGTATACCTTGTCACCCACTTTAATTTCCATAGGCTCGTATTCTCCGGTTATAGAAGAAGTGTCAATTTCTCCTTCCCCAGAAATAACTATGCCGTCAAGGGGTATTATTTCATTAGGACGGCAAAGTAGAGTATCGCCCACTTCAACTGTATCCACGTTTACGTCAACGTATCCATCTTCCGTTTTCTTAGTTGCAAGCACGGGCGTAACGTCAATTAGTGCCTTAACGGCGCTACGAGATTTTTTGGAAGTTACGCCTTCAATTTGTTGACCGAGCGTCATAAGGAATGCAATTTCGCCTGCAGCAAATATATAACTGCCGTGTCCGTGTCCATTTCCTACGCCGAATACGAGAAGAATGCCCATAACGATGCTTGCCGTCATAGCAGTACTAATAAGAAGCGCCGCAGTAATCTTTTTTCTCTTTAAGTTTTTGTATGCGCCACGATAAATGGGTAGTCCACAAAGAACAATAACCACCCAAGCAGGGTCAAAGATTGAAACCCAATGGGGAGTGTAGACACCAAAATGCGTAAGAAGAAAACTCGTAACAAGTAGGGGAAGAGATATAATTAGGTATATCCAATACTTAGAAAGTTTTCCTTTCTTAGTGGCACCAAGGTCCACCCCACAGCAGGAAGTATGTTCGCTTTCCCCCATATCTATTCCACAACAAGAGCAACCGATGCTTTCGTCATCGTGGTCGTGGTGTTCGTGATGATCGTGGCCACAAGAGCCTAATTCACAAGAATTTAGGTTACTATTATTCGTGTTTTGGGATAATATATCTTTCTTTTCCATAATTACATAAATTTTTCAAGCATATTGCTAAAAGATGCCATAACGTCATCTTCACCTCTTTCAACGGCATCCTTTACGCAGGTGTTAAGGTGGCTTTTTAAGATAATGTTAGAAGTCTTTTTTAGCGCACAAGTAGAAGCATAAAGTTGAAGTAATACCTTCTCGCAATCTTCCCCTTGCTCAATCATTTTTACAATGCCGTTTATTTGTCCACTAACGCGATTTAACCTTGTAATACATTCTTTGCCGTAGTCTTTCATATACACCTCATATACCCCACGGGGGTATGTTTGATATGTTTATTATATACCCCGTGGGGGTATCTGTCAAGGAAATTTTTACGCGATTTTAGGAAAAAATAAGAAAAATATATTTAAAAGTGGTAAATTTTGCTTTACAAGTGTGAACTTAATATATATAATATTAAAGCATTTTACAGGCAACTGTAAATCCTTGTTCTGCTTTAAGGCAGAGCCATAAGTCCAAAAGGAGGTAAAAAAATATGAACAAATACCAAATGTTATTTATCATCGAAAACGGTATTGAAGACGAGGCTAAGGAAGCAGTTATCACCAAGTATACTGACCTTATTGAAAGTCTTGGCGGTTCTGTATCAATGGTTGACAAGTGGGGCACCCGCAAGTATGCTTACCCAATCAACTATAAGACCGAAGGCTACTACGTACTCGTTCAATTCGAAGCTGATGCTACTGTACCTGCAGAGCTTGACAGACAGATGAGAATCAACGAAAACGTTGTTCGTCAAATGATCACCAAGCAATTCTAAGAGGAGGAAAGTTATGAACAAAGTTATCCTTATCGGTAATCTTACCAAAGATCCTGAAAAGACCTACACCCCTTCTCAAATTCCAGTTTGCAGATTTACCATTGCTGTTAATCGCTCATACTCAACTCAAAATGGCGAAAAGCAAACCGACTTCTTACCCGTAGTATGCTGGAGAAACCAAGCAGAAAACTGCGGTGCACATCTCAAGAAAGGCTCAAAGGTTGGCGTAAGTGGTTCAATCCAAACCCGTACCTATGACGATCGTGATGGTGTAAGAAGATACGTTACTGAAATCATTGCAGACGAAGTACAATTTCTCTCCACTCGTATGGATGGTGAAGAACTTCCCGACATTCCCGAAGTACAACCCGTTCAAAGCAGGAGAGCACCCAGAGTGGAAGATGCACGTCCCGTTGCAAGCGACGATGACCTTCCCTTCTAATTATTGATTTTAAGGAGTAATAAATATGGAAAATAAGACTGCAAGACCTGCAAGACCAGCAGGTAAGCGCGCACCCAAAAAGAAAGTATGTCCCTTCTGCGTAAACAAGGTTGACGAAATCGATTACATTGCTCTTGCAAAAGAAATCGAAAAGTCTTCTGAACGTAGCTACAAGGATGGCGAAAAGCGTCCACGTTACATTGCTGAAAAAGGCAAGATTCTTCCCAGAAGAATGTCTGGTGTTTGCGTAAAGCACCAAAGAGCACTTGCAACTGCAATTAAACGTGCTCGTATTATGGCTCTTCTTCCTTTCAAAGGCGAGTAATAAGAGTTATTTTAGCGCAATACATTGTTAAAACAAAAAACCCGCAAGGCGCAGTAGGAAACTACAGCAACCCTGTGGGTTTTTTCTTTTGTCGCGTCTTGCATCAAAACTAACTCTTATTACCTAAATCTTATTCAAACAAGTATCGCATTTAGCGTAATACAACGATAAAATCAAAACCACCCTTGTTGGTGGGTGGTTTTTAATCCTCTAATTCTAAAATATAATCAGTTATCACCTTGTAAAAGAAAGCAAGTAATAGACAACTGTCTTTTTTCCTTTGGTTTTAAGATTAATTAGTATCTTTTAAGCCCTGTTTTGTTCCTAAATAGAGTACGTCGTATGCATCGCCATAAATTAGAGCATCTGAATAAATGGGAATCGTGTCATAATCAATTTCATTTTTTTGCAGTACCATAAATAATGATGTGAAATAGTAATTATTGCGTTCAACGGCTTCTTTATCCTTAAAATATATTAGTAGAACGAAATCTTCTCCCTTGCCGTCGTTAGAAAGCCCTACGATAACGTTTTTTATATCGGCTAGTATTTCTTGGCTATGTGATTTTATTATACCTACAAGAGTTAATGCGTTCAATCTACTATCTTGGTCTTTTATGGAAGAAGCCATGCCCTCTAATACTAGAGTAACAAGTATAAAAGACTCTTCGGGCGTTGAACTACCTTGAACGCCATAATCGTTGTCTTTCAAATTTGTACGAGCGTCCTTATAATCACTTGGTATTTTTACACAAGAGGTTAAAGAAAGGAGAGCCAACGTTAAAACAAGTATGGTTGCGGTAATGGTGATAAATTTTTTCATACCAATAAATCTCCAAATATCATTAACAGGATTATATCAAGGAAAATATTAAAGATCAAGGGAAATCTTAAAATTTCAATATGGAAGACTTTACTACCAACGCACGATTGTCTTTTTTATTTGTTTTTAATAAAGGTTATGATATAATAAGACTAATAAAGAATTGCTAAAAAGTGAGTGGATTTTTCTATTCAGTTTAATTATGATAAGGAGACAATATGAACACAAGAAAAAGACTGTTTAAACTCGGTGTGATATTTTTGATTATTGCATTAGTGGTTTTTGCAATAAATTACTATGTTTTCCACTACGTAACTGATGACGGCTTAACTCTAACTTGGCACGAAGAACCCGGCAAGCCATTTGTTACCGACCTTATTGGACAACTGGGTACGCTACTTATCTTTGGTAGTATATCAAGTTTCCTTGTGGGCGCAGTCGTATTCAAAAATGACAAGAAGAAATAAGCAAATCATTATAAAAAGGCACACGTAAACGTGTGCTTTTTTGTTACTTATCAATTCTATTATGGAGTTGAAACCTTACTTGAATTTACACTCCTATTATGATAAAATAATCATAATAGATATTTTGATTGGGAGGACGTATGCGCTTTTTAACCACTATTGTTTCATATCTTGCAATTGCCGGTGCGTTTTTGTCCTCTATTTTTTCTTTTGGGAAGGTGGATATGGTGCCTTTTAGAAATGAGTATACCATTCCTGAAAACATTCCTGCTTATCAGGTTATTGACGGCGGTGAAAAGACCGATTGGTCTGCAAAGTGGATTTGGGATAGAGAGCATCTTACTGAAAAAAACGTTTGGATGGCTTTTTCCAAGGAAATTGACCTAAATACCACGCCCGAAGAGTTGGTTGCAAGGATATCTGCAGACTCAAAATATTGGCTCTATATTAACGGCGAAAACGTTGTGTTTGAAGGTAGCGTAAAGCGTGGTGAAAAGGGTGGATATTACGATAGCGTAGATATTGCACCATATCTAAGGGTTGGTAAAAACACAATTTGCGCTCTCGTTTGGTTTTGGGGGAGCGAAAAGAATTATTCCTACAATAGTAGTGGGCAAGGTGGGTTTATTTTTGAGGCAAAGAGTGAAAATATTTCCATAATTAGCGATAGCAGTTGGAA
>JAZQVF010000169.1:0-13764 GCA_045631675.1 Candidatus Stercoripulliclostridium sp. | reverse complement strand
CTAATCCGTCTACTACGAAAGTGTAGGTGGGAACTGCATCGCCGTATACCAAGTTTATTGATACCGGAGATACGGTTACGTCTTTAACTTTTACGCTTAAAGTTGAGTTTTGATATATTACCGTATAGTTTTCGTTACTTAGACCACTTGCTATTACGTCGTATCCACCTGCGTTGCCTACGTAGCCTTCTGCAACTATGGAAAGCGTTCCAAGCGTTGCAAGACTTTCGCCCTCTGCAAATACTTCCTTGCCTTCCATATAACTCTTTAGGTTATAGGTGTAGGTAGGCTCTGCATCACCGTAGGTGATTTCTTTCTTGTCTACTACTACGGTTACTTCTCTCTTAATTATGTTGAGTTCGCCATTTGCGTAACTTACGTTGTAGTTGCTTGCCTCGTATCCACTTGCGCTAAGGATATAACTACCCACGCCACAACCTTCAACGTATCCACTTATGCTACCAATAGTTTGGAATGCAAGTTCAGGTTCGTCCTTTTCATCGCCAAACAATCCGGTATATACAAGTTCTGGAGCAAAGAAATTACCATATACTATTTCTGCACTCTTAACGCCAATAGTCATATTAGCCTTATTAACTTTCATCACTCCTGAATGGAAAGCGATGTTGTAGTTATTGGAACTATAACCGTTTATGATGATTGCATATTCTCCAACTGGTTGTCCTATTGCATACGCAGACGTGAAGTGTGCGTTTATGGTTTCTAAATCCTTTTCAATGGTATCACCTTCAACGAGTCCTTCTGCTGACAAGAGCGCCTTGAAGTGTTCACTATTTGGATATGCATCGTAATAGGTGATTTCCGTGCTTCCTAAGGATAAAGTTACGGGCTTTGCTGAAACGGTAAGTTTAGCCGTATTATAATTTGCTCTATAGTTTTTGTTGGTTACGCTTGCTGTGTTTACAGAAATCGTATAAGAGCCCGCGTTAGATTTATAAGCGTAGTTGCATATCGCTTGAACGTTACCAAGGGTATCCACGCTATGTCCACTCAACAAACCTTCCGCCTTGAATTTATACGTAGGAATGGGATCGCCATATGTAACTTTGGCGTCTATTGGGCTAAGAGTAATGCTCTTGGGATTTACTTTTAAAGTTGCCTTATTGAGTGTAACGTCATAACTATCGTTGGCATATTCAACAACGATATCATAATTGCCGACGTCGTCTCTTTGTTTGTAACTGCAAGTAAATTTAAGAGCGCCTAAAATGTTGTCAACGTCTAATTCAAGAGCGCCTTCTAAGTTGGCAGTATATTGTGGTTTGAGATCGCCATAGGTTACGCTTTTGTTTTCTGCATTAACTATTAACGCTCTCTTCTTTACCTTCAATATTACCGTTTGCCATTCAATGAATTTATAGTTATTGGAAGTCCAACAATCCTCTTGTATGCCGAGTTCGTATTCGTTTACTTCTGCTCCTACGTAATATGGATTGTTTTCAATTTTGCCACCTTGAAGAACGTTTTCCGTTTCTCCGTTTACAAAACCAACTATATTATAGTTGATTTTAGGAATCTTACTACCGTAAGTCAAAAGGTATTTGCCGTCTTCGAAGCCTTCGGTTTCTGAAAGTGATACTTCCAACTTAAGTTCTGCCTTTTCAAGTTTAACGGTAACGCTTGGAAGTTCTAATGGTTCGTAGTTTTTGCGAACAACCATTGTTTCTACATTATAATCGCCGGCGTTCTTAATGGGGTTGTTAGCATAGTTTTCTTCCCCTACTCTTCTATAGGTAACGACGTCTCCATCAAGAAGTCCCGTAAAGATAAGGTCGCGCTCTAATCCGTTGTAAACGCCTTCAAAGCCATCTACGGAGATTAGACCTTCAAGAGTGCCGGGGTTAACGACGATGGTCGTACGAACAGTAGATACTTTGGGTTCAAGATTTTTATAAGATGCAGTTGCTCTAAGTTCATACACGTATTCGCCTACGTCCTTGCAACCGATTTCTATTGCACTTTGAGTGTTGTTTTCAATTTCCCAACCATTGGTAACGTCAATCCACTCAAAACTATAGTCTATGATGAGGTTTTCCGACAATGAGCCTTGTAAACTAAAGCCTTGAAGGTCATAACGGAAGGTGCTACGACTTGGGGTAATCTTTAACCCTTCAATATCTACAATGGTAGGTCTTACGTATAACACCAAATCGGTCGTAGGCATTAAATGCTCTCCACTTGGCACTTGGTAAGGAATGCTTAATTCTTCGTCTATACAAAGAGTATCAAGAGCAAGGCCACCCGGTAAACTTTGACTTGCGTTTTCAAGCAAAGTGTTATACTTAAAGGTTATATCACTACCCACTTCAACTTTTTCTGAACTTAGTAACGCGCCGTCTTCACCGTAAAGTATAATGCTTTGTTTTGCAGTACCAAAGTTTGCACGAATGGCAAGGTCGGACTTAACGGAACTAAAATCTATGCTCCAACCAATAAATTCGTGACCTGCATAAACGGGATCTTCAGGCGCTATAGCCGAATTGCCATACTCTACCGTTTGTACGGGTAAGCCGTTGACTGGGATAATGGAGCCGTCGTGGTTTATGAACCTAACTGAAAAGGTTTTAACATTCCATTTAGCATATAAACTGATGCTTTGGGTAAGCGTTTCTCCTACGGGTTGGCTTAGTTCACTGTCAAGATACCAGCCGACAAAAGAATATCCTTCCTTGTCTTCGGGCAGGTAACTCAATGCATTCTCAAGGTCGGTAGTAGAATGTATGACTTCATTGCCATCCACAAAAGTAATAGTAATTGCGCTATCCCCCGAGCCTTCTTCAGGGTTTTGGTCAGTCATTTCAATATCCACGCTGGAACAAGCAAAAAGAACCAAGGTGATACATAATAGCATCGCTATTACAAACACCGATTTGAAAATTCTTTTTTTCATAGGTTTGTCCTCCTTGTTAATTGCCGTTTACAGGCGCAACAGGTATCGTAAAAGCGTATCCAGAATTAATTTCGGCTTGCTGTTGTTCATATTTGTTACTCTTTGAGTTGCTATCGTACATATAGAAAGCAAAATCTTCTTCACCCGCTGCAGCCGGTAGGTTTTCCCCTTGCTCTACGAAGATTTTGTCACTTCCATCGGGATTAGGATTCTTAGCAAGATCCCTAATGTTTATCATATACTCACTCATTTTTTCGGTATTTAATTTATTGGTTACCACGCAAGAATAGTTTTTTCCACCGCCATACATTGCGATACCACCGTGTACGTATTTTTCTCCGTTTACGTCAGAAACGATATTATGATAATTTCTTACGTCTACAACCTTTTCAAGCATCTTGTCTATTCTCAAAACAAGGAAGTCGTTGGCTTCGTTAGTCGTTTCAATAAGAGTGGTACTATCAACTTTATCAAGTCGTTTCCAGTCGTAAATTTTTACGTCGCCTTCCATATTAAGCACGCTTGCAAAGGACGTGCCACCGCAACCGTACCATTCCGGGCTCATTACGCCAAGCATATTACCTGCAAAGTGCGTTTCCATGCCGATGGTAAACAATCCACTCGTTGCAAGAACAGAGTTCTTGAGCGTTACGTCAGTTATAACGTAATTGTTGTAGAAATGCTCGTCTTTTGCGTTATTATGGTTATATAACGCGTATGCTGCTCCGTTTGCGTTGGTAAAAAGACTTGGTTGGAATGCTATGCCGTCAAAGTCGTCTTCGCTAAAGATAGAAAGGTTGGAACCTATCTTCAATAAGAACTCACGTGCGTTGGTAATAATGCAACTTTCAATGGTTGCCTTAAGGCGATGTTCACTCAAGTTGATGTCACTTGCCTTTTTAACCTTAGTGGTTGCTTGGTCGCTACCTTCACCTATAACTTCTCCACCAAAAATTCTTACTACCGTTCTTCCGTTTGAAATACGACTATTAGTAACCCTCGTGTCGCCACTTATTTCAAGGGTAGTGCCTGCGTAATTAAGTTTAGTTAGATCTATTCCACCTTGAGCGTCGTCTGCGAGCAAACTTTCATCCGAACAACCCTTAATGTTTACGTTGTTAATATCAACGCCTTTTTCTCTTACTAAGAAGGCAATGTTATCTTGCGCTTTAACCGATGCAGTTTCAATTGCAACAAAGTTGAGTGGTCCTTTGAATAGCAATGGATTACCTACGCTATCCTTTGCCATAGTCATATAGTCTGCGTTAATGGTATATCCGTTGCCATAAACGTCGTCGCGGAACTCTATTAGATAATAAACACTTGGACGTGCGATAGGATTGGATTCAGGATGCGCTTTGTTCATATTTGCATAATATGACCAATCGTAATCCGTAAACATCGTGTTTGCCTCTGCCTTGAGTTCTTCCGTTCTCATACCTTTCCAGCCAAGCATTACGTCTTTCATCAAAACGATTGCTTTGCCATCGCCGGTTGCTCTCTTGAGTGCATAATAATTTTTGAGTCCATCGTTGCTTTCAGCACCAATCATTACGGCGCCCTTAACGGCTCTCAATTTTATGGTTGTTTTGACGTCTTGATTGAAATAGGCTCCATTCTTCCATTTTGCAGTAATTGTGGATATACCTGAACCATTAATGCTTACTTTGAAGGCATCGTTGGTTGCAAAAGGTGCGATAATAGAGTTGTCCGCTCCTTCAAAGATAAGATCTTCCATTGAATATTTGCCAACCGTACCATCATCGTAGGCAACCTTAAGATTGAGTGCGGGACGATATTGATATTTGTATCCACTATCATCCAAAATTACGTCGCCAAGCGTTAAAATGCCTTCCATATCGCTTGTGCCCATAGCGTTTACAAACTCAACGGAATATACGCCCTTTACAACGTGTATCGTTTTCGTTATAGTGTCAATAAGTTTTCCTTTGGAAATACTTCCGTCGTTTTCAACCTTTTCGTATGCGTTAACGTTAATTGTGTAACTACCGGTTGTGTTTCCCTTAATATAAACACTCGTATGATTGTCGCTTTCTTCTAAAATTAGGTTGCTATCTAAAGATACCCATTCGTAAATTACACCATCGTCGCTTGGCTCGCCTACTGCTATATATTGGACGTTAGCCCCCATCTTTTGGTAGACGTTGTCTTCAATAGTCGTATGGTATGAAGTGAAAATGTTGAATCTAAAGTCACTAAATGCCAAAATCAACGTACTCTTCTTGGGCTTACCGGGCACTTGTAGTTCTATTTTCACGTTCTCCGGATGTCCTTCCATTAGCGTTAGGGTAACCCTATAGCGTTTTCCTGAACTATCTAACGCTTCATACTTCTCGTTTAAAATTAGGTATGAATCGCTACCTGAAATGCCCAAAAAGTTGGTTACGCCAAGTCCTTCCATTGCCGTTTCAAGTTCAATTAAGAATGCAACTTCATTTTTACCCTTATTGAACATTAATTCGTTGTCGCTATGTCCTTCAATTGAAAGTCCACTTTCGCCACCATTATATGGTACGGTAACCTTTATGGTTAAAGGTTCAAAGCCCTCAACGACGTTGTCACAATCCAAAGTAATCGTTGCTTGACCTGAAAGTTTAGCGGATGCTCTTCCCGTAACGGGGTTGATGGAAACTACGTTACTATCAGATGAACTCCAACTAACACTGCTATCGTTCACTTCTTGAGGATAAATTACTGCACTAAATTGATAATCTTCAGGAACAAGCGTTACGGAATATTCATTCTCGCCTACGTTGCTTAGTTCTATTTCGCTATCAGTATTAATACGAGTAACGGTAGCATCTACTGAAACCACCTTGCTTGAGCGAACGTTTACTATTACGCTATCGGTATAGCCGTTGTCTGCACTAACGGCAGTAACTTTTGCTTTACCCGTACCGTTCAAACTTAATAAACCACTGTCTTTATCAATAGTAATATCTGCAGGCTCTACACCGGGCTCTGCTTCTTCTACTTTAAAACTATAGTTTTGATTTTTAGCATTAGCAGGCTCTACGCGTGCTTCCATATAAATGAAGTTCGCAGAGTCAGCGTTATACGTTGCCATATCAAGATAGATAAAGCCTTCATCATTTTGAGTGGTTATCTTAATTCCACTTACGGGAATGTCTGCGTATATGCTTGCAACGGCACCAACACTAAAAATAGTGATTAGGAAAATTAGTGGAATAATCATTATTAAAGCAATAACTTTCTTTTTCATGCGTTAATCCCCCTCTGATAGCCTTTCAAACTTCTTTTTAAGTCCTATGAAGGTATAAAGTATTGATACAACCAACGTTACCAAAGCAACTACACCTGCAAATAAATAGGTGAAACCTTCTATACTTTCTACTCGCTTTAGACTACCTATGATGGTAAACATAAGCGGTACGCCACCGATAATTAGAGAAATTATCATACCAAGTACGATTATGGTAGATACGTTTCCATTTCCCTCTTTAACCGTATTGTCTTCTTCAGTTGGGAAGTATGGTTTGTTGAGATCCTTTCTCGTTGCAAAACAAATTTGCGCAGCCCCCATAACGACACCTATGAAGAATATGAAAATGGCCTCCATCGTTTCAACGTATCCAAGAAGAGCAATAACCAAGGTTGATACCCCTACTGAAAGTATTGTTACCACAAGGTTTAAACCTATCTTTACACCAATCAACTTGCTATAACGAATAGGGAGTGTTTTTTGCATATAAAACGATTTGCCTTCACGCGAAATGTTGATTGCACAGAAGGTGTTGGTAAGTGAACCAAACAATACCGTAAGTAAAAGTGCAAGTTCAAAGTTCATTTCTACGTGCAATAGTTGTGCAAGTAGGCTTTCACCAAGCCCCATGCAGAAGTAAACCATTACGGGAAGTATTGCTGCAACGGAGATATATTGGAATGCATAGTCGGGAGTAAAGAGTATTGCGCCCATTTCCTTTGCAATAAGACCTCTCGTTACTGAACGAGGACGGCTAATCTTCTTTGCGTGGAATACGATGCCATCGTTATTTTGTACCCTGATCTTAACTGCGACGTTGTAAAGAAGGTATTCTACACCAAAGCCAATGAGACCAAGAACAACTATAACTCCAAGAAGAATAAGGCCGTTTTTAAGAGGCTCAACCCCAAAAACTAACCTTGCAAGGAAGTTTGCAGGTACCAATTTGTCGGTAAGGTTTATCACAAATTCCATAATCTCTTGCGAGAAGAAGAATTTAATATCTCCCGTTACTAATAGAGTTTCAAAGAAGTTAAGGATTTGTGCGTATCCTACGAATAATACCGCCATTAAAGCAGTGATGGAAAGTAGGAATAATATATACTTTGATTGGAAAAATCTCTTGATGAAATAGAATGGCAAACAAAGTATGCTTGCAAGACCTAAACTAATGAACGGTATTAGCAAACTTGCAACCGTGGATATTGCTATAAAGGCTATATCTTGCGCAGTTGCTTGTGCAAATACTATTACGAGTGGTAAAGTGATGCAAATGGAAAGCAATGCTTGTGAAAAGTAAATGGAAACCATCTTCGCAATAAAAATTGCTTGTGGCTTTATGGGAAGTACGATAAGTACGTTTCTATCGTCACTTTCAAAAATTGCTCTCGTCAATGCACTCGTAGAACCAAATACCGAAATAAGCAACACTATTTCGTACACAATGGTCATAATTTCGTACAAACGGGCTTGTACGTCCAAAACGTTATTAATACGAATGGTAGAATATTTTTCAATGAATTGCTTGAATACGATTGCAATTACACCAATAACCAACACGGTTAAGACGGTAGATAAAAGCATACCTACAACGTCAACGTTCCTACGATTACGCTTGAAATATGACAAGCGTTCGTGTAATTGTTTTCTAAGTAGAACACCTATCATATCTTATTTATCTCCCTTGAGCATGTGGAATCTTGGAGGATTGGGGACTTTGTTCGCTTTCTTTCTTGAAACGATTCTAAGTTCTTCCTTCTTTTCTTCCTTAACTTCCACCTCTTGATTCTCCGTCTCTTCAATGTTTAATTGATCGGCCATCATTGACTCTTTCAACGCTTGCTCGTCGTCGCCAAAATAATAGCCTTCAATAATGGTGTGGTCGTTGCGCATAGCATCGTCAATCACTAAGTCTGCAACGATATCACCTTTATTAATGATTACAACTCTATCGCATACACGCCTTACAACGTCAAGATTGTGTGAACTAAATAAAATGGTCTTTCCTTTATTTGCATATGCGTGCATAAAGTTGATAACTGCATTTTGAGTGCGTGGGTCAAGACCTACCATAGGCTCGTCAAGAATCCATAGGTCAGGCTCGTGAATAAGAGATGCCATCATGCAAATCTTTTGCTTCATACCGTGTGAGTAATTGGAAATAAGTTTCTTAACAGCATCTCCAAGTTGGAACACGCTTTCAAGTTCTTCATACCTTCTCATTCTATCTTCCTTGCTTACCTTATAAACGTCTGCCATAAAGGAAAGATATTGTAGTCCCGTCATCTTAACAAAGGTGGCGTGGTTATCGGTAACGAATGAAAAATGTCTTTTTGCCTCAATAGGATCCTTTGATACGTTGCATCCACAAATGGTAATTTCGCCCTCAGTCAACGGAATCATACCGGTTATGCACTTTAAAGAAGTAGATTTACCCGCACCGTTTGAGCCAAGCAAACCAACTATCTGCCCCTTTTCACAAGAGAAGGAAATGTCCTTAATTGCATAGTTTGCTCTTGTACTATACTTCTTGCATAATGAGTCAACCTTAAGAATACTACCATTTACTACGTCGTTCTTTTCAACTTTTTTCATAACGAAATTTTCACCTTTTTATTCCTTCATTAAATATATATGCGCGTAGCGTGTGAGCGCACGCAATATATAATTACATTAACTATAACTATAATAAGAATGCAATGTCAATCATTTTTTGACAAAATACTATGGTAAACGAGTAAAATTCAGCATCTTTTCACAATTCAACGTTGACAATCTTCACATTCGGGCATATAATTGACCTATGAGTACGGCTATTTTACAAAACAAAAAAGAGTTTTTAAGCAATAATCCCGATATCAGTGCATGCGACCTTACTGGCGAGCCAAAATATAAGTCTAAGTTTTTGAATAAACTTAACGACCTTGGCGACAGATTCCTTTATTCTCGTCTATATTTTGCCATTCTCGTCGCAACCGTCTTCCTATGTTGGTTTTTTGACGTTGAAGAATATGGAATTATCGCCATCATCTTCTTTGCAAGTTTCGTGCTTGTAATGCGTCGTGATACTACACCACTTATTCCCATCATTTTCGTAGTAGCAATGATATTCCCAAGAGATATTGATCCAATGACTTATGCAAATCTCTTCTACTTCTTCATTCCACTACCCATTGCTATAATAACTCACTTCATTCGTTTTAGAGTGCCTTTCCGCATCGGTAAGTTGTTCTTCCCACAACTTGCAGTAAGCATTGCTCTTCTTCTTGGTGGCATCGGCTCTATTAGTTTAGAGCATTACACCATCGGAATTCTTTATGCAATTTTGCTTGGCGTTGCAATATTCTTCTTCTACTTCTTGTTCTATCTATATGCATACCCACCAAAGAACGTTGACTTCAAAATGTGGCTTGCAAATGCTCTCAACTTGATAGGCTTACTTATCGTCGCACAAGTAACGACAAGATACGTTCAAGAGTTTGAAATTCACTCAAGGATAGGAAGTGGTGTTTCCATTGGCTGGGGCATCGGCAACAACTTCTCAACCGTTCTCCTAATAACACTTGCCGGCACCTTCTACCTTGCAACACAATCAAAGTTTAGCATTTTGTATCTACTAAGCGCCGTAGCACAATACATAATTATCGTGCTTGGTTGGTCAAGGGGCGCAACATTGTTTGCAGCAATAGTGCTTCCCTTGTTCTTGATAGGATTAATTGCAGGCACTCCTAAAGCCAACAAAAGATATATGTGGACGGGATTAGCGGTCGTCGTTGCAATCTTTATTGGTGCACTCATTGCATTCTGGGATCCAATTATGAAACTCGTAGACGGAGTCCTTGCACAAGGTACCAGTGTTAGTGGTAGAGATAAATTATACCAAGAGGCACTTGACGTATTTATGGCTAACCCAATATTCGGCGCAGGCGTAGGCTTTGACGGCGTTTACTATCGCCAAGAAACAATGCCAATGTACTGGTTCCACTCCACCCTATTCCAAATTATCGGTAGCATGGGTATCGTTGGTATAATTGCCTATGCTTATTACTACTATGCTCGTTATAGAATTATGGTTAGAAAACGTTGCTGGTTTAGTGCGTTCATGCTTATCGGCATGATAGGCTTTGAAGGCTATTCAATGATTGATACCGGCACCTTCGTACCACTACCAATTATGTTTATCGTAATTCTAATGACGCTAATAATTGAACTTGACAACAAGGCTCACCCCGAAACTTTCATTGACTACAAAGCCCTTTTAAAAGGTAAAAAGAAATAGTTTTATGTACAAGAAAATAGGAACTCGCGTGAGTTCCTATTTTTATTGCTTATTCTCCGTTTGGGTTTCCTAAAATTTCCTTTTTGTTACCCTTTTAGCAACAACCATCGTTTAATTTAAGCATCACAACACCTTGCTTTGCTTCACAAATAGGACATATTTTAAATGCCTCTTTTGCCACGTGTTCATACCCGCAAGCGCCACACTTCCACTTTGTAGGCTCTGCCTTTTTATAGAGTGTTCCCGTCGTAAATTGGTTGTAAAGGTCATCAAAAAGCATACTATGGCAGTTTTCTACTTGTCGTATATTTTTATATAATTCGGCTATATCATCAAAGCCTTCTTCCCTTGCAACACGTTCAAATTCTGCATAGATTTCCTCGTTTTCCTTGCGCTCGTCTTCGGAAGCAAATCTTAGATTTTCGGCTAAATCCCATTTCTCCTTAAAGGGGTATCCTGCGCATATTTCAATGTTTTCAATTGGCTTATCGCTTGCCTTTTGTAGTTGTGTATAGAACATTCTTGCGTGGTTAAATTCATTATAAACCACCTTGTCTATAATTTCTGCAAGCGCGGTATACCCTTCTTTTCGCGCGCCGTATTCAATGAATTTATATCTTACGTGCGCTTGACATTCGCCGGCATAGGACTTTGCTAAGTTGTAGTAGGTTTTGCTATTTAATAGTTTCATAATCGTTCTCCTTTTTTCGGTTTATACGATTATTCCCTACTTTTTTCTCTATATACTATCTATTCAAAATTAACCTTTCCGCGTTTTCAAACATCACTTTTCTCGCATAATCTTCACTTACAGCGCCTAAAACATACCGCACACCCTTTTCCATTCTTGGCGGGCGGTGTGTTAACTGATGGGCATCCGTCCCAAGGAAATGTACGTATCCCTTGTGAAGTATTTTTCTTGCTCGCTCTCTTCTTGATTCACTCGTTTCTTCTTCCAAACTATAAGCGTTAATTTGCACCAACGCCCCCATTTCCACAAGTAGCCCTACCATAAACTCGGATAGGTTATAATTCCTTTCCATGTGAGCAATTATGGGTACGTATCCCCTTTCAACGACCTTTCTTACTACGTTTGTTGCCTCGCTCGGCATAACGTCGGTATAAAACTCCAAAAGTATACACTTTGAATTTCCCAGAGTTGGAAAATAGCCCTTATCCACACAATATAAAATATCGTCAATTTCGCTTTCTTCCGTCAAAATTTCACAACCTTGATGCAATCTAACGTTAAGGTTTTCCTTTTTTACCCTTTCGCTAAGCGCCTCAAATTGCTTGAAATATTCCAGGCTTTGTTCTTTTGTATAGCCATTATGCGATGTACAAAAAATTTCTCCAACTCCTTGAGAAATGGAAGATTTTATCATCTCTATCGCTTCTTCCATACTTCTTGCGCCATCGTCCACCTTAGGCACAACGTGCATGTGTAAATCAATTACTCTTTCGTCCATATTTAATTTCCTACCACTTTTATTATAACGTATATTAGGAATATTACAAGCATAATTGCTATGCCACCATAGGATGAACGGCTTTCCGTTTTTACTTTATGAGACACTTTTCCACTTTGCGAACGCACTTTACCAACCTCGTTTTTCTTTGGAGCAATCTCGCTAACGTAAATTAAATGGTCCTTGTGATCAAACGTTCCATCGTGATTTAGGTCCATAATCCTTCCCCCTTAAACATATCCCTATTCCGTTCTAAAAAGGTTTTTACAAATGCCTTTTTACCTTCAACCGACAAACTTTCATAGCCAAATTCATAAATTCGTACGTGTATTTCCGCCTTACTATTCTTACCCAAACTACGAATTTCCGTTAGCCTATTTTCCATCATTGCATCCATAACCATCTCAACGGTGTTTAAGCCAGCCCTTTTTAAGCAGTTTAGACTTCTAACGGATAAATCCAACTTCTCAATTTCCGTTTTATAGGCATTCTCTGAAAAATAAAGTTCTATTTGCGCCCCTGCACCAAAAAGCACTTTAATGACGGGCACCAAGCCCTCTTGCTCTATTAGTTCATAAATTTCATCAACAACTTTTTCCATATCTATCACTCCGTTTTCTAATTTTCTGGAATGATACTACCCTTTAAAACGTCTAATATTGCATGAGCATTTACGGAAGTTATTCCTTCTATCTCATTGTATGATTTGTTTACAAAAGTACGCATATCTTTCACGCTATTGCATAAACAAATGACAACTAAATGACATCTGCCGGTGGTTTCAAACATTGTAACCACCTCGTTTGATGCACTCAAACGTTGCTTTGCGCTTGCAAAATGCTCTGCTTCAACTTCTACGTTCATTATGAAGGCACTCATTCCTAAAATCTCTTGTGGATTGATTACGGCTTTATATCCGGAAATTATCCCATTTTCTTCAAGAATTGCCATCCTATTCTTAACGGCAGTGCGAGAAAGCCCTACTGCTTTTCCTAAATCGCTATAAGACGCCCGTCCATCTCTAAGCAAAAGAGCAACCAACTTATTATCCTTTTCATCCAATCCTTCAATCCACATAGATCCTCCAATAAACGACGTGCACTTCGTTTGTGGGGGTATTTTACACAAATGAAAGTACCTTGTCAACACTCCTATTTACATAGCGCAAGCATAGAGTTGCGTTTTGCAACTTTATATAAACATTATAACACAATTAAAAACGTCTGTTTAGGCTTGATTATAAGCACCCATTATCTATGTTTGAATATAAAATATAATCCACTAAACAAGTACCTTTGGAATAGTTGATACTTCTTGCAGGAACGCAAAAGATTGTCTCGCACGATATTATGACTATGTCTAAGAAACGTCCACGTAAAAGGTTATAGTTATTTAATTTACTTGAAAAGCAAGCATTTCACTTTTGCCAGGTTGCTAAAGCAACTTGCGCACCCAGTTGCGTGAACGCAACGCAAAGATAAAAATTTACACTTCTTGTGGGAACACGAAAGAATGTCTCGCCTATTACTTTAAGTAATTTATTTAATGCAATGCACGTAAGAGATGATACGTGGTGTTTATGCCCAAAATGTCTACATTTTGCTTTCGTCAGGTTTGCTATCGCAAACTTGCGCACCCAGTTGCGTAAACGCAACGGGTACGCTTTTCCCGTAAGAAGTGCAAAAAAATAACCCTAACCGAGTGTTCGATTAGGGTTATTTTTGGTACTCCCTGCGGGAATCGAACCCACAACTAGCCCTTAGGAGGGGCTTGTTATATCCATTTAACTAAGGAAGCATTAGGTTTATAACTTTCGGTTATAGCTAGCATAACATGACCTTATTATTATACCCTTATTTTT
>JAZQVF010000168.1:0-6148 GCA_045631675.1 Candidatus Stercoripulliclostridium sp. | reverse complement strand
GCATCTTTGGTTGCGACGGTGCTAAGGTCAACTTCGCCTTCATATCCGGGAAGAATGCTTATGGTTGCTAAGAAAGCATCATTCTTTACAAGTGCGCTATCGTTTAAATAAATAGAGTGGGTAATAGACTTCTTTTCACCTGATTCATTGGTAAAGTCGCCGATGATTTCGTGGGGAGTACTATTGTTCTTGTGTATTCTTGAAACGATATCTGCAAAGGTAGTGCCGGTAGGTAGTGAGTAGTTGAATAGACCTGCTTGGCGGAGTGCAAATAGTGAAGTCGAAGTTACTGCATCACTTAATTTAGTACCGATATCTTGAACTTTCGTATCACTTGGGAGAAGTGCAAGTACGCCTACGTCGGCATCGTCTAAAACTTGTGGTAACGTTAGGTTATCCATAGCGTTACTTAGGTTTTGGATTTCAGTATCTTTTAAAGATTTAAGGATGTTTGCTGAATCATCGCCAATTTCAACTACGTCGCCGAGAGTTACGCCGTTAATTGCATTTTGAAGTTTATCTTTTTGACCAAGTTCTTGTAAAGTTAGGTCTGCAATTGCTTGCATAACAGCGTGGCTATCTGCAGT
Organism: Candidatus Stercoripulliclostridium sp.; assembly: GCA_045631675.1. Classification (GTDB taxonomy): domain Bacteria; phylum Bacillota; class Clostridia; order Christensenellales; family DTU072; genus Stercoripulliclostridium_A. The sequence goes on along the minus strand of JAZQVF010000168.1, from coordinate 5,561 downwards.
AATGTCAACTGCATCGCCTATCTTCATTTCCTTGATTTTTGCATCAAGACCGTTAAGAGTGGTGCCTGCAAGGAATTGGAGTACCTTACTGCTATCAGGGGTAATTTCAACTGCATCACCGATGGTCATTGCATTGATCTTAGCGTCAAGACCGTCAAGAGGGGTGTTTTGTAGATACTTCAATACCTTATTGCTACTTTCGGTAATTTCAATTGCATCACCGATAGTCATCGTCTTAATAGCAGAATCAAGTTCGTTAAGTTTATAATTCTTTAGGTAAATAAGTACGGGTTGAGATTTGGTAATGCCGTTTTCGGGATCGTCCACTTCGTGAATGGTGATGGCGTCGCCTATGGTCATTTCCTTAACTGCGCCGTCAATTTCATCAAGTTTTTTGTCCTTTAAATACTTTAGTACTTCAGAACTATCTTCGCCAACTTCAATAGCATCGCCTATCTTCATTTCCTTGATTTTTGCATCAAGTTCGCCGATTTTGGTATCTTTTAGATAGATAAGAACTTCTGCTGCATCTTCGCCTATTTCCATAACTTCACCGATAGTGGTGTCTTGGATTACGGCGTCCATATCTTCACTAACTTCCTTGATGGTCTTCTTGCCAAGTTTTTGCATTAGTGCGCTACTTGCAGGGTTTTCTTCAGTTGCATCTTCATCGTATACGACTTCAATGAAACTATCAAGAGTGTTTTGGTCAAGATCGCCAAAGGCTTCGCTTACGGGCTTAGAAAGGAATTCTTCGTCTTGGAATAAGGGTAGATCGGGAAGTTTAACTTCAAACTTCTCGCTCATAAGGTCCATCGTTAGATTATCAGTAAGGGTTGCTCCAAGGTTGGAAATGGAACTTTCTCCGATAACTTCAGGAGCAATACCTATTGCATCACTGATAGTGGTGGAAATCTTGTTGATACCAATGGTTGATTCAATATCTTTAATAGGAGTGGTAGAAAGATTTCCAAATATGCTAAGAATGCCCTTTCCATATTCCAAAACGGAAAGTGCTTCTTGCTCTTCACTTAAGTCCATACCTATAGATGAGCCAACGGTTTCTTCAACGGTTTTCATTGCACCGTCTTTGGTAAGGAACAAGTATCCCCCACCAACGAGTGCAACTGCAAGTATTAATATACCCACAGATATACCGGCCAAAAAGCCACCGAAATGTTTTAACATAGTATTTCTCCTTTTAACTTAGGCTATTTGCCTATGCTTCCCATCAATTCTCCAAGGTTTACGCTGTTGGTTAAGAAGTCGTATAGGAAGTTGTTTTCCATCAAGAACTTGGTTACAACGGTACCGGAAATGAATTCGTTGATGGTTTCCATAAATGCAAGTTGAGAAAGTAGTTGTACTACGGTTAGAAGTACGAGTACGAATACTGCGCCAACTGCTAAGCCGAATACGCCACCGAGCATCTTGTCAAGGAAGTGGATAACGTATAAGCGAGAGATAATTTTTTGTAGAAGTTTAAGAAGGAGTGCTATTAGTATTCTCGTTAAGATAAGGAGAATAATGAACATGGCTGCAGTAAACACTAATGAAGTGATGGGAGTGGTTACGCAATCAATAAAGTCAACTTGGTTGGTTTGGTCTTGATAATCTTCAAGTTCGTTAAGGCTTGCGTTTTCCTTTAAGAGATCGTCTGCGCTTGAACGAAGAAGTCCTGCAACGTTGATGAAGTTAAGAACTGCATTATCCTTAAAGATATCTTCGTAAGGTGCTCTTACACCGTCAATTTCAAAAACGAGTTCCCTTTCGCCACCGTCTGCATCAAGGTCAAAATAGTAGATTTTAGCATATGCGTTGGGTAGTTTATCAGCAAGTGGGCTTTCAAGAGCATCTTGTAGTTGACCGTCAAAATCGGTACCAACTATAACGAGATTAGTCAAGGGAGTAACCGCAACAACGGATACCACGATAACCAAGATTGTTGAAACCAAGCCTACGCAGGTTTTAACAAGGCCACGTTTGATGCCTACTGCTACCATAATAGCGATGATTGCAACCAAAACAACGTCTAAAATAATGTTCATATATAGCCTCCTGAGGGTACACTTCGCGAGTATACACCATACTATTATGTATTTTAACACACGCGCGCACATAAGTCAAGGGGGAAGACACGGGGAATTTTGGCGAGTGGACACAATTTTACACCCTTGTTTGACCATTATTTTAGTCTAAAAGTATATTCATTGGGAATAACTATAATTATGCTACGCTTACCGGTTATTCTTTGTATTGGCTCAAACAAGGTTGTAGGGGATAGTTTAGGTCCTCGCGTTGGAGATATTTTGAGAGAAAAATATAATGCTCCTGCTTTCGTATACGGTGGACTAAAAAGTCCCGTAAACGGCATAAATTACTATGAATATTACAAGTTTTTGAAGGAAAAGCATAAGGAGTGCTTGGTTATTGCCGTGGATGCTTGCGTGGGCAACCGCGACGAAGTGGGCAAAATTAAGTACTGCACCGATGGGTTAAGAGCAGGCGAGGCTCTTGGAAAAAGTTTGCCCAGAGTCGGCGACGTTGGCGTTTTAGGAGTAGTTTGCGAAAGAAGTGGGGATAACCTAAAAAGCCTTACTCGTGTAAATCCTATCTTTATCGCAAATATGAGCGAAAAAATTGCATATAATATCTTAAGGTTTATATCCCCTGCTGAAAAAAGAAATAAATCTTTAATTGCTCTTTAATAGTTTGTATGGTATAATATTAAAACTATACTTAAAAACAACGCTTTTTACTAAAAATGAGCGTAAGAGGATAAAATGAACGCAAAGCCAAACAATAAAAAAACTTTTTTGATGATTGCGATTATGGTAGTTGCAGTACTCGTACTTGCAATCATTCTTACCAACACAATGCAGGAAAAACCTGAAGTGTTGAGTTATGACAAGGTCGTAAACAAAGTAAAAGAAGGAAGTATTGAGGCCCTTTACTTTGAAGGCGACTACGTTGTAAACGTACTATATAAGAACGATGGCTCTATTTCCGCAGAAGAATATGCAACTAAGGTTGCAAACTTCCAAAAAGGAAAATATAAGGACGCTACTGCAGTCATCACCTATCGCAACAATTTAGTGCTTGCTCTTGAAAACTTGGTTAACGCAGAAGGTAGTACGGTACAAATGCCTACTATTTGGTTAAACGATCCAAGTGAAGGTGCTTTTTGGAGTTATTTCCCATACGTTATTTCTATAGTAGGAACTATCGGTATTGCCATTTTCATCTTCATTATGATGCGCAAACAAAGTGGTGGTGGCAACGCTATGAACTTTGGAAAGACCAAGTCTAAGGCAGTGGACAAGGTGAAGGTAAGATTTACCGACGTTGCGGGCGCAGAAGAAGAAAAACAAGAGTTGAAAGAAATCGTAGAATTCCTAAAACAACCCAAAAAGTTTAAGGAAATCGGTGCAAAAATTCCAAAGGGCGTACTTCTCGTTGGCCCTCCCGGAACGGGTAAAACCTTGTTTGCCAAGGCAGTTGCAGGCGAGGCAAACGTGCCCTTCTTCTCCATTAGTGGTTCCGACTTCGTAGAAATGTTCGTTGGCGTTGGCGCAAGCCGTGTTAGAGACCTTTTTGCTCAAGCAAAGAAGGCTCAACCTTGCATCGTGTTCATTGACGAAATTGACGCAGTAGGTAGAAAACGTGGCGCAGGTCTTGGTGGTGGTAACGACGAAAGAGAACAAACCCTAAACCAACTCCTCGTTCAAATGGACGGCTTTGAAGAAAACGAGGCAATCGTTATTATGGCTGCAACCAACCGTGCAGACGTACTTGACCCTGCACTCCTAAGACCGGGTAGATTTGACAGACAAATTTACGTTAACCTTCCCGACGTTCGTGGCAGAGAGGCTATCTTCCGTGTTCATGCAAGGAATAAACCCCTATCCCCCGAAATTGACTTTAAGAACCTTGCAAGACTAACCACAGGTTTTAGTGGTGCAGATATTGCTAACCTTCTTAACGAGGCAGCAATTATTGCAGCAAGAGAAGATAGAAAAATTATCACAATGGTTGATATCTTAGAGGGTATCAATAAGGTTATCGCAGGTCCACAAAAGAGAAGTAGAGTGGTTACTGAAAAGGATAAGCGCATCACTGCTTACCACGAAGCAGGACATGCACTCGTTGGTAGACTTCTTAAGAATTGCGATGCAGTACAAGAAGTATCCATCATACCACGTGGTAGGGCTGCGGGCTACACCATCTCAAGACCAAAATCAGATGATGCTCACACCACCCTTTCACACCTTCACGATACCATTGCCATGACTATGGGTGGACGCGCAGCAGAAGAACTTATCATTCGCGATATAACCACCGGTGCAAGCCAAGATATCAAACATGCGACATCCATAGCACGCAGTATGGTTACCGAATGGGGCATGTCTCCTGAACTTAGAAACGTTTACTTCGGTGGCGAACAAGAGGTATTTATCGGTAGAGATTACCAAACTCAAGCAAGTTATTCTGATGAAGTTGCAGCAATAATAGATGCTGAAATTAGAAAGATAGTAGACAACGCATACGATAGAGCGCTTACCACCATTAAGGAAAACGAAGATAAACTTCACGTAATGGTAGCCCTTCTATTCCAACACGAAACCATTTATGGTGATGAGGTTGACCTCATTATGGAAGGCAAGAGCGCAGAGGAAATTACCGCTTACATTGAAGAAAAGAAAGCAAAGCGTGAAGCGGAGGCCAAGGCAAAAGCAGAAGAAGCAAGGGCAAAGGAAAACCCTCTTGGCAACCCTAAGGACTTCATCGTAACGGAAACCCCTACCGTAGTTGTAAGCGAGCCTATAATCGTTGAAATCCCTGAAGAAGAAAAGGCTCCCGAAGAAACCCAAGAGCCCACCGAAGACGACAACAAAGAAAATGAATAACAATAAACGCACTCAACCGAGTGCGTTTATTATTTTTTATATTCATCAAACAAGTCGTTTGGCGTACATTCCAAAATATCACAAAGAGCTTTTAAATTATCAAACTTAATCGCCTTCGTTTTATTGTTTACAAGGTTGTTGAAGTTTTGATAGCTCAACCCCATTTGCATATAAAGCCAATATTTGGTTTTGCCTTTTTCTTTTAATATATCCAATATTCTTAACTTCATTATGTTACCTCTACATTATATAATGTTTACATTATAATTCTTTTTCCCTATTGACAAATAGACATACGCATTATATAATGTATACATTAGATATTATGGAGGAGTCTCTATGCAAGCGGAAAAAGTTAACGATCTTCTCTTGCTTTTCAAAAATCAAGTTCCTAACGATAGGCTTGATGATCTCGCGTTCCTTTTTGAGCGAGTTAGTGATGATCAATATGAAAACATAAAAAAGATTTCTCTCAAATCGCCAAAGCTCACTCGCTTATATGCTATTACTTTAGGCTTCTTGGGTGTGGACAGATTTTATATTGGCGACGTATCATACGGTATTCAAAAGCTACTTTTCAGCATTCTTACTTTGGGTATATGGCCATTTGTTGACATTTTTTTAACTTATCGCCTATGCCAAGAAGAAAATTAC
>JAZQVF010000167.1:0-15217 GCA_045631675.1 Candidatus Stercoripulliclostridium sp. | reverse complement strand
AAGAAATGGCTAAACCACATACTAAGCACGTGCGTATGGGAAAATACGAAATTTCTTCGCATGCTCAAAATAGAACTGTGGAAGATAAAAGAAAGTTGCACAAGAAAGATATGCTACAAAATCTGTTTGGCAACTCTCTTGAATCAAAGCCCTATCTCTATTCCGATGGAACAACTATTCAATATGATAGGCTCAACAAAAACAATAGAACTATAACACACATCGTAAAAAAAGGATATTTAGTAAAAACAATAAGAAAATATCACAAAGAAAACGAACAAAAAGAACTCAAAAAATTTGGAGGTAAAAGATAAATGTTCAAATGGTCAAAAAAGAAACAAGAAGAAGATACCCCTAAAAAACTTAGTGAACAAGCACTATTGTTTATAAAAAAATACGCCATCCCAACATTAAAAATTCAAGGAAAAATAGATGATAATTTAGTTATGGATATCCTACATTTCGCTTGTCAGTGTGAACTAAACATGATAGATGAACAAGGTCGTGATAGAATTGATGATTATCCAGAAAAAGAACGTGACGTTTTGGGAGATGCATATGTTACCGAAACCTCTGCTTATGTGGTTGACTTAGACGATTTAAATAAAAGGCTAAATTTGCAATAAATAAGCGTAGTTTAATTATAGTATAGTCCACTATGAAAATATGAAAAGGCTAACGAGAAAATTCGTTAGCCTTTATTTTATCAAAAAGTTTCTATTTTTGTATCTTAATAGTTGCCTGCGGTAACTGATACGAATCTCAAGGTGCCGTAGTAGTTCCATGCGCCCCAGATACTGATGTCTGCCTTAGTGTAGTAACAGTCTTGAGCGTTAGCGTATGCCTTGCCCGTTTCGCCTTGTGCTGCACTAATTGCGCCTTCATCGTTCCAGTTCCTTGTTACGTAACTGTATGCCGACCAGTTGTTGACGTTATAGAAGTATACGCTTGCAGAACCCTTTAGGTATCCACTTGCTGCAACGTCGCCCCACTTAACTTCGTCGCTTGCAGGGGTGAAGATGGAGCCACCACCTACGTATTCTGCAGTTGCAGTTACGGTACATCCACCAATTGACTTGTTACCACTACCGTTACCGATATATGCAGTCATTGGGTTTTCAACGTCTTCGCCTGACGCTGGGTCAACCCATAGGTAGTGGAAGTACTTGATGATTGCAGTACCACTTGCAGAAATGTTGGAATTAGTACTGCTACCTGCAATTGCGCCTACGTAAGAGTAGTTACTAATGGAGTCGTTAGAACGCTTGTTAACCATCAACTTACTATTGTTGGTAACGGCACTAATGGTACCTTCGTTATAGCCTACGACGCCACCTACGTAAATGTTGGTCGTGTCTTTACCTGCATCGCCGTGCATTCCACCGTTTGCGCCTGAAGTGGGTACGTATGCCTCACTGCCCGTAGTTAATTCGTATGCAGCAGAAGTGCTATCGTAGTCGTTGGTTGCAGTTTTAGTTCCTGAAATTGATGAGTTGGATATAGTGCCAACGTTAAAGCCTATCATACCACCATACGCGCCACCTTCGTATGAAGTTGATCTTTGACGTGAAGTGAAGATTCTTGCTTGAACGCTTGAGGAGTCAACGGTGCCGAAGTTTACACCAACGATACCACCGACCATTGAACCGTTAATAGTAAGTCTGAAGGTGCTTTCAGTTTTTACTTGAGCGCCCATAATCTTACCGTTGTTATAACCTGCAATACCACCGCCACCATAGAGATGGAAGTTGCCCCTATCTGCCGTAGAGTTAGGTGCAGTAAAGCCTTCAACTGCGCTCTTAGAACGAATAGTCATAGGAGCGGTTACTCTATGAATTACATTTTGAACGATGTTGTTTGCACCGATTGCACCTGCGATACCACCGATTGCAACGTTATTGTTAGATGCAGACAAGCCTGCGTTTACTGCAACTACGTTTTCAATTGAAACGCCTTCATCACTTGGGTTGAATTGAATTGTACCTGCAATACCACCTGCACCGATACCTTCAGCGCCGTAGGAAGTTCCCGTTTGTACCGTTACACCACTCGTGGTGTAGTAGTCTGAGTTGGTGTAATTGTCACTACCATAAACTCTACCACGTCTTTGAATGGAGCCAACCAAACCACCAGCGCCACCGGTGAAGTCTGCGCCTATGCCAAGATAACTACCACCCATTGATGCAGTTACGGTATAGCCGGAAATTGATGAGCCGGTAATCAAGCCTTCTTGGTCGCTTTCGCCACCGAGTAAACCAACCAAGCCACCAACGAAGTTGGAGCCGGTTACCGTCATTTGAATATTTTCACTACCCATTACAACGGTTGTTACGTTGGATATCGTACCACCGAATACTTGACCTGCAAGGATACCAACGTTGGTTGCAGTGGAGTATACGTAAGAGTTACCAAGTTTCAAGTTCTTAACAACACCACCACGATAAATCTTAGCAAAGATACCAACGTTTTCATAAATGCCGGTATTATTGAGTTGTAGATTATAAAGTACGTGGTTGCCACCATCGTATACACCGTTGAAACCATTAGTATAGGTTACTCCGTTATCAGCAGTGAACGAGCCTGCAATAGGAGTATCAAAGGAGTTGTTGGTTTCAGTAAGGTTTACGTCGGCAATTTGAATGAAGTGGATACGCATTGCTTGACCACCTTGAGTACCGTATACCAACGTACCGTTGTTGCCCTTATAGAGACTATCAACGTTTCTTAGGTGGTTTACGCTTGCAATTCTAAATGGGTTAGACTCGGTACCGTCACCTGCCAAACTTGCATTACCACCGTCTGCGAAGGGGTAATCGTAAAGGCTCGTTGCAGTTTGAGTCTTAGTTTCAAGCGTTGCGTTTTCCCATACGTATTCTTCATAGGACTTAGTGCCGTAGTAAACTACGTTTTGTACCTTCTTGGTGATTGATGAGCCGTCGTAGTTGATGCCGATACTAATGGTATCGCTTTCAAGTACGTTTGCGTTATCAAGAAGTCTGGTTGCATAGTCGCCCTTATCTTCGCCGTCAAATGCCATTGAAGTGGTAATTGGAATATCTACTATGCTAATTACACCGTCTTTAACACCGTTTTCATAGCCGTCGCCGATGCCACCGTCTTTTACGAAGTAAGCATCGTTACCCATTACGTCACTGCCGAGTTCAACGCTATCGTGATCTTGTTTATAAAGCGCTTCGCCGAGTGCATTTGGAAGTTTGATGGAAGAACCTACGTATACGTTATGTAAGTTCAACACACCGTAAGAACGGAAGTTTACGTTAATGGTCTTTTCAGCGTTTGCACTAACGAGGATTTCAACCCCTTCTATTGCATCGTTATAAGCGTCCATACTGCTCAAATCTCTTTCTTGCAATCCTTGTTTCAAGAGATCGGGAATGGTGGAATTTTGAGCGTCTAAGGAGCCGTTTTGATCCCATACGTTCAAGTTGTTTTCGTTCACGCTCGTTACGTTAACGAATCTATCAAACAATGGGTTGAAGTTGGTGGAATCATTTTCGTTGCCACTATAGTTGGTGCTTAAGGTAAATCTCAATTGTTCGCCTACGCGAGCATCGTTGATCTCAATGAGTCTTTCGCCTGAAAGTTCGCCTTGTAATACCCAGTTGCCGTCAACCTTCTTGTAGTAGTTGATGGTAGGCATACTCTCTTGCAAAGCAGGACTGATACCTGAAAGGTTGGTTACCTTAATTCTAATTGTGTATATGCGTATATAACGTGCGTAGATCTTGAAGGAGTCGTCCATCAATACTTGCATTTGACCGTTTGCAGGGTTATAGGAATAGGTTATCTTCCTTTCAGTGGGATTACCGTTTAGATCGGTTATAACCTCGGTCTTGAAGTAGTAGGTGTTTTCTCCTTGAACTACGGGAGTGCCGTTATTATCGCTTTCAGTTGCTTGTTGAACGAGTGCTTGGTGTCCACCTTGTCCGTTTTCGGTAATATACCAACCTGCAAATTCATAGCCACTTGGTGCTGCAGGTTGCAAGGTTTGAACGGTATAGTAGTTGAAGTTACCACTTGAACGAGAGATACTACCAATCTTGGGATCAACGTCGCCCTTGCCGTCAAGGAAGATGCTTGCATCGTTGAGTGCAGTAGACTTAACGAGTTCCAAACTTTCAACCTTTTGGAATAAAGGTCTAATTCTAATTGCATACATTGGGATAGAGCCGTTAAACTCGCCCGCTGCATCGTAGGTAGATGCGTTGTAAGTAAAGCCTTGCTCGCCTACTACGCCGGTGTTGGAAAGATATGCAACGTAAGAAGTTGAGAACAACGAACTTATTGGGAAGGTAAAGTCGGGCTTAGTTACAAGGTTAGTTTGTGAGTTAGGATCAACGTATGGAATATTTCTCCATTCAAAGCCTGAACCGGTGTATGCGTAATACTGCCAAGCAATGAACGCAAAGTTATCGCCCGTACCGTTTGCGCCTGCCCAACTTAGAGTAAGCATATTGTCGCCCCATACGTTATAGGGAGATGAACTTGAAGATTTATCTCCTGCGTTTGCAGTGTTAATCTTACCAAGCATTTGGAAGTGAATGTCAGTGTTATAGGTATCATTCGCTCCAAGTTTGGGTTCCACACTATTGGACGTTAGGTAGTATTGAGTTAAATCTTCATCGTACGTTATAGTGGTTGCGGTAATAGGACCGGGATCAAGATAATTGCCGTTGTCAAGATATTCGTTTTCAATTACTACGTTGTATACGGGAATAAACCTTGCAACTACGTTTACGATGTAGTCAGTGTAAGAAACACCACTTTGTACGTAACTATTTTCCACGATGGTTACACCGTTAGAAAGTCCTTCAAGATCGTTAATTACAAACCTACCTTCATAAGTTGAGGGATAGTTTTGTACGAGTTGGGTGTAAGCGTTAACTCCGTTAATGAAGTAACCTACGAATTGATAGTATCTCTTAAGATCGCTAAATTCTTCTTCGTCAAGGTCAAACATTAGGTTGAAGAATAGTTCGTCGTTGTAGTCGTAAATTGCATAGTCTTGTCTTTCAGCGCCCGTACCGGTGGTGGTGTTTGCAGAGTTTGCAGTATAAGCAATCTTATATTCAGGACCACCTTCTTGTCCGTTCATTTCATCAGTTACAAGGCTGATGCTCTTTGAAACTTTAACTTGTTTCCAGAATCTAATCTTAAAGATAGCGTTTTCGTTTAGACCGTTAACGGTTACGACTGCCCTACTAATTCTACCTTCGTAAGCACTTACGTTGCCCGTAATAACTGCGCCGTTTTCATTGTAGTATACGATTTCAACGGTGCCGTCTTCAGTTGCTTTTAAGGGAGTATAGGTGGAACTAAATTGTCTAAATCCTTGGCTATCGGGCTCGCTTAATGGCAACAATTCCATTACGCTATCAAACCTATAACTTGAATTGGGCGTTATGGTTATCGTTAGCGTTTGATTTGGTGACATCGTTAGAGAGTTGTTTGAAAGGTTGCTTACCGTTGCACCATTTACTGCATAACTTACTCTACCACCTGCGCCACTCGTTGAAGAGCCTACCGTTTCCATTGCGAAACTTACGTACATTACGTTGTTAAAGTAAGCGTAAACGAGTCTGTCTTCTAAGGTTTCTACGCCTAAAGCGTAACTGTCTTCCCTTTGTACGAGTTTGTTGCCGTTGTAGGTAATTACGGAATAACTATATCCCTTCGTGCTGTTTACGGAAATACCGTCGTTACCACGGAGAAGTAGTCTTGCGCCGCTAAGTACTCTAAAGGTATAGGTTGCATCTTCTACGCCGTCAACGTCTTCAAGAATTTCTTGGGTGGACTTAACGTTTGGTAGAATTACACCGTTGCCCCTTTCTTGATAGGTTGCAGTAGCAGTCAAACTTGCGTATTGACGATACTTCATTCTGCTTGGGTCAGTGGTTGCAAACGAGCCTTCAGTATACTTATATTCAGGGTGTATTTGAACGGTTACTTCGTAAGTACGGAAGAATACTGCTCTAAATTCTCTATCTGCAGTCATAGTATAACGAAGTACTTGTCCGTTTGATTGTAGGGTAATGCCGTTTACACCGTTTTCAACGTAGGTCCATTCTCCGCCTATATTCTCTTGATAGCCTTGGAATGAGTAAAGGTTAATTGCGTTTACGTCAATCTTTACGGTATAGGTTGCTTCGGTGTTATATTCGTGAGCATCACTCGTCTTGAAGTCGCTGAATGATGAAGTTACGCTGAATACGGGTCTATTATAAATCTTTGGAACTTCACTTGAAGTTACGCTCTTGCCAACGTTGAACGCACCTTCTGCTTCAACGAGATACATACTGCCGGTTGAAGTGTGAACGTCTTTTTCCGTTCTATAGTATATTCTCAATACGTTCTTGTTATTTGAGTGATAGTCAAGAATGTTGAGTAGTGCTGCATCTAAGGTTATTTCTGCCTTTTCTCCCTTTTCGGTGAATAGGTTGTAATCACGACCTACGCTACCTTCTAATGCAAGTTCATACTTGTTCGTAATTGCAGTAGCATCGTTAATTGGTACTGAGTACAATACGATGGACTTAATGGAGTATCCCGCTTGTAGGTTATGCTCAATAACGTTAGGAATGCTTGCATCATAGATTACTTCGTTGTTTTCAAGCGATACACCAAGAGTTGCATCTTGATAGAAAGAAGTAATTTGTAGGTTGTTGATGAAGAAGATTACACTATATCTTTGCTTGTCGTAGGTGGGCATTACGGTAATCTTTTCTTCGCCGTTTACGAGTTCATCGTTAATTTCAAGGCGAGTTAGTCCGTTTACACCTTGAACGTCGGTAGTATAACGATATCTCATACCGTCCTTAGTGTTTACGGTTGGGATATTTCTTCCGTTGATAACGAGATTTGCAAGGAAGAATCCTTCGTCTGAAACCATATCTATGGTAAATAGTTCGTGATGACTTACGAGCGTAGTACCCGTTGATACGTAACTACCACCACTTCTTTGAACGTATTCTACTTCGTACGTCTTAATAGCATACTCAACGTGAATCTTTACGTTACCCTTAATGCTTGGGATAGTATAGGTACGAATGCCACTGCCGTCGTCTGCGTCAAGTCCACTTTCTCCAAGTACGAGATTGCTTACTACTCCACCGTCGTTATCCATCGTGATGGATACTGCGGTAATCTTGTAGCCGTTAGGTACGTTAAATACTACGGTTAATTTGTCTGCGTAAACCGTTCTATTAAGGTTTTCGTTGTCGTCGCCCGTACTAATGAGTTTGCCGTTAACGTCAAAACTATGTGGCATATCGGAAGTATAGTATGCCTTTTCTTCCTTAAGGAGAGAGCCTTGATTTACGATTACACCACTCACTGCCGTTAAGTGCTTGGTTATAACTCCATCTTGACGGATTTCGTATTCCTTGTTGTAATCTCCACTGAAGGTTACGTCGTATTGCTTGTTTGCAAGACGGATTTCAAACGCAACGTCGTTTACAATGCTATTTACCGTATATACACCACGATTTTCAAGTGCGTCGGTTGCATCTGCGTTCACTTCGCCGTTGAGAAGTACTGCATCCATTACGTATCCACGGTTGATAACGAGTCTTATGGTTACGCTATCGTGCCATTCTACAACGGAAGTAGAAATGGTTGCAACACCACCTTCAAAGGTGTTAACGGTAATAGTATAAGTGTGAATGGTGAAACTAATTTCTACGTCAACGTGTGAAATTATGCGTTCTCTTACGCGCATTTCTCCGTTTTCATTAGAAATTGCACTTGCACGCTTATTTACGTAGAATCCGTTGGTCTTGTAGCCGTTATCGTAATCGGGCGTTGCACTAAAGTTGAGTTCCGTGCCATAAGTTGCGGTAAGACCTTCACTCGTTGCCCATACGGTACCCGTTGCAAGTACCCTTCTTTGATAGGTCATATTCTCGCCTTCTGCGATGGAATATTCGTCGTCTACTATTTCAATGCCAGGTGCCCATAAGAGTACGTTGTCAAGTGAATATACTGCGTATGTACCACCTATTGAACCAAGCATACTTACGTTGTAAGTATTGATGGTGTAAACTACGTCAACGCTCATTGCACCCGTTACCGTACCAACGTAGTTGTTGTTACGTACGGATTCCAATCTATCTTCACCGTTAATGGTAAATAGGCTACGTGAGTAACCTACACCGGGGTTTACGTTAATGGTAAAGTTAAGGCCGTATTCATACAATCCGTTTTCAACTACGATAGGTTGGTTGGAATATGGGTTGGTAAAGGTTGCAACTATATCGCCCGTTGACATCCAACTTGAGCCAAGATTTTCAATGGTCTTGAAACCTTCGTAAGAGTATGCGCGTCTCTTAAATACGACGTTAACTGCTTGAATATCGTGTGAGATGCCGTAGAGAATATAACTGCCACCGTTTTCGTTAAACGAACCGATTATTTGGTTGATTGCTTGACCTTCTTCATTGAAGTATTGTAGTTCAAACTTAGCAACGTAATATCCTCTTGCCGTTCTTGGAGTTACTACAAACTTAACGTTGCTACCGTGAGTAAAGCCCGTATAAAGGTTGTTTTCGCCGGGGTTATAGCCCGTTATAGTTACCGTACCGTAGTTTTGTGCATCAACGTCAACTGATGCAAAGTTGGGGCTTTGGTTTGATACGTTTACCTTAATTTGATATTCGTTGATTGCATAGATAACTCTTAGAGTTACGTTTCCACTTACCGTGCCAAGTTCATAATATTTTTCGTTTTGGTCGTTTACAGAAACGTTGTCGCCCTTCCAACCGTCGTCTATAATTCCATTTACTCTTAACTCTTCAATATGGTAACCTTCGTTTGCACTCATCTTAATCCATAGAGTGTCGCCTGCGCTGAGTTTAAGGTCGCTTGCAGGAAGGAATGCACTGCCATCCTTCTTAACTAAGGTCGTGCCACCAAGTGATTCGTTAACTACAATGGTATATACCATTGGGGAGAAGGTAACCTTAAGGTCTACGTTGCCCGTAACGTAAACTTGTAATATACCACTTACGTATTCGCCACTTACGATAGGAGTGCCGATTAGCGTTTGGGTGGAAATTGATTCTCCATTAAGAATAATTTCACTAATATAGTAGCCGTTAACTGCACTTAGATCAATTTGCTTGGTTTCGCCGTAGAATACGTCAACTTCGCCTGCATCACCTACGCCACCTAAGGTGCCATACTCGTTGCGTGAGTAAGTAAGTAGGTATTGAAGTGGTGCAAAGGTTGCGTTAATGGTTACGTTACCCGTTACTTGTGATGCTGGGAAAGCATACTCAAAAGTGCCGGTGGCGTAGTCAACGTTGTTGAGTGGTTGATAGGTTACGCCAGAACCTTCTACTGAAATAGCGAAAGTATCAATCTTATATCCTTCTACGGGAGTAAGTTTTACGTTGAAAGAAGTTCCCCTTTCTACCATACTCTTGTCGGTTGCTACTACGCCGTTCATAATGCCACTTTGTACGCTTATAGTGTACTTCGTTTCACTAAATACTGCGTATGCGTTAACGTCGCCTGAGACGATTAGGCTATAACTTCCATCTTCAACTACTACTTCCTTGCCGTTTACAACAAGACTTCTTAACTCGTTACCACTATCGGGAGTTGCAGTTAGAATAACTTTCATTCCTTCTACGAGTGCATCTCCACTATTGATTACGTTAAGTGCGGTATCAGTTGCAGTTAAGGTACCGTTTCCTGAGAAACTATAGTTGAAAGTGTTGCTACCACTTTCTTGCGTGGTAAAGGTTACGAATACGTCAAACGCAGTCTTAACGTCGTATACGTTAAGTGAGAAGTTACTTGAATTGCTCTTGTCTGCAATGATTGCATAGTATCCGTTGTTAGGATTGCTTACGTATTCACCTACGAGTGGGAGATATTCGTAAGTTTCTCTTGCGTCCTTATTCTTGATAACTACGTTTTCAACGAGTACGGAATTATTTTTTGCAAGACGGAATTCCATCGTTAGGTCGTTACCGTAAGCGATGGTGGAATTGTAACTTTCTTGAACGCTTTGGTTGTTTACGCTAATAGTGTTGCTACCCTTGTTGATGAAGTATAGGTTATATTCAAAGGTGGTCTTAACACATTCAATGGTAATTTCAAAACTCGTTGAAACGTTGTTTAGCGTTACAAGGTGTGACGTTGCAAAGTAGTTTACTACTTCTGCATATTCAAGACCTGCGTTGGGTTTAACGGTAATGCTATTGATAAAATAGCCTTCGTCTGCAGTAATTAGGTATTCTTGCGTACTTGCGTGTAGTACGTCGTTTTCAGTATGTCCTACTCCGTTTTGAAGGTCAATATTCTTGCCGTTAAACGATACGGAAGAAGTTCCTTCTGCATTATAGAAACGTACGAAGTAAGTGGTCTTTTTGAATACAAACTTAACGTCGTAGTCTTGTTTTGCAGCAGTTTCACTAAACTCACGTGCAAGACTTGCATCTGCAAAGGTGGTTTCTTCACCGTTTACGATTACGGAGTATACGTAGTAACCAGACGAGGTTTCTGCCTTTACGTGGAAGGGCTTGTTATAGCCGATAGTGAAAGGAGCAGTAACGTTACCAATGCCTTCGTATGAAGTGGTTACGTTGTAGTACATAGGAGCAAATTCAACTTCAAAGTCTACGTCTTGAGAAACGCCTTCAATGGTAATAAGCATTGAAGTTACTCTATAGTCGTTTGCACCCTCAACAAGCGTTGCAGAGCCGTTAACTTCTACGTCGGTAACGGTATATCCACTCATTGGGATATATGGGTCAATAATGGTGCCGTTTGCAGTAACCCTTCTTACGTAGTAACCGTCAAGCGCTTTTGCAGTAAAGTGAGCAACGTCACCTTCTGAATACTTACCACCTAAGTTTTCAACTGCAGTAAGACTACCCCCTTCAACTTCTTCAGGAGTGATGACGTAGTAAACGAATCTTTCGTAATTGATTACTACGGAATTTTGGCTCGTTACGTTTTCAAGTACGAGATTATAGTATACCGATTCTTCAGGTACGTTGAGTTGAACGCCGTTAAGAGCAATTTGAGAAATGAAATATCCCCTTTCTGGTACGATTTCCAAACTTAAACCAGAGCCGTAGTTTACGTCAATAGCAGGAGTTAATTCATCGGTTTCATTCTTTAACGTTTCATCGCCACCAAGTACGCTATAAGTTAAATGTCCGGACGTGGTAAATTGCGTGCCGTTTGCAACGGATACAACGTATGAAGTAAGTTTGAAGGTGGCTTTAATTACGTAATCGCTTTCAATTAGATATTCGCCATCTCCAAGAGCCCTACCGATATATACGTCGTAATAGCCGTCTATAGCAAGGTTGCTACCACTACTTTCCGCACCGTTTACGTCAACGCTACTTAGAACGTATCCTTCACTTGGGCGGATGCGAATTCTATATTGCTCGGTTACGGGCATTGCTACTATTCCTGAAATGCTATTTTCAACGTCAACGCCGTATTGTTCATCACGAACGAGAGAGTAAATGGAGCCTGAGCCGTTGATAACAACGGTTAAGTTCTTCGTGTTTACTTCAAATACGGGAACGAAATAACTTACGGGAGATTCAAGTTTGAAAGTCTTATCAACTACCTTTGAAGTGGGAAGTTTGTCTGCGTCTGCAAGATACCAACCCTTAAAGGTGTAATTTTCCTTAATAGGAGCAATTTCTGGGAATGCGCCCGTTAATGCGCCTGCCAAAGAGTCTTGATAGTATGCAGTTACTACCCTACCACCAAGTTCTTCATCGTATCCTGCGCTTACGTCGGCAAAACTTGGGTCTTCGTTACCACCCTTCAAAAATACTGCAGTAAAGATTTCCTTTTCCCAGTATGCGATAAGTTCGGTAGGTTGAGCAAAAGTCGTTTGATTATTTACAAGCACGGGAGTGCCGTCTGCGTTTACTTCGCCACCGTTAACGTACCAACCCTTGAATGAGTAGCCAATAGTATCAAGATAGGTTAAGTCTTCAACGTTAAACTTTTCACCAATAGGCGTATCGTAGGAAATAAGGAAACTATCGTGTGCTTGGTTGTTCATTGAAGTAAAGGAAATTTCACTTTCAAGATATACGAAATGTGCCTTTACCAAAATTTCATCAACGTTTTCTTCAGGAGTGAAACTCAAAACGTATTCTTCGCTCGTACCCGTGCGCGTAGAAATAAAACTTATGGGTGAGTTAGGAGCAACTGCAATAAACCTGCCTTCGGGCATAACGGGGTCAAGGTTTATCCAAGTTTGTAAGTCTACGTTGAAAACGGACCAACCGATAAACTTTCTGTCTGGGTTAGCAGTAATACGAACGTTTGCTTCTTCGCCCTTTTCGTAGTAACTCTTTAGGTCCTTTATGGTACCAAGTGGTCTACCACTTCTATCACAAGTAAACTCAACTTGGAAATCGGTTGCGTATTTTTCATAAATGGGGTAAATATTGGTGTCTTTAGTGATATGAGTAAAGTCGGTGTCCCAACCAACGAACTTATATCCGTAAAGTTCCATGTTGGTTTCGTTTGCAGTAGGTACGCTAAGCGGTGCTTCGTTATAAGCAACTTCTTGCTCTCTTGCCGTAGTGCCGTCAGGATAGAAGAATACAACGGTATAACGGAGTTTTTCAAAAACTGCAATAAGGCGCATACTCTTGGAGACTTGAGTATCCAACCTACTTGCGTTAACGTATCCGTCTGACCAACCTGCAAAATAGTAGCCTTCGTCTGCAATTGCTTCTACGCGCGTAGCATCTGCGCCCGCAGTAACGTTTTGTATGGTTTGACCTTCAATCCTACCACCGGTTGAGGCAACGTATTCAACCTTTAGTTCAGTGGGTACAACGTTAAAAGAGACCGTTTGTTTGAAACCGCCAAAGTCAAGAACAACTCCATCCACAGTACCTTCCGCACTCGTGTCGAGACCGGTAACTACAAGTTCGGAAAGTGGTACTTGGCTCGTTGAGCCGTCGGAATATTTTACCGTAGCAAAAACTTGAGACAAATCTGCCCCAATAGAAATTAACCCTTGGTCAGGCGTAACTATACCAATTACCTTAGGCGTTTCGTAATCTTCAACTTCTGCATACTGCGGTAAGACTATAGCGGCAACGACAATCGTGACGATTGCAACCACTGCAATGGCAATCATAGTGATGCCAAACATTCCATTAATGGAAAAACGTTTTCCTGTTACTCTTAACTTAGCCATAATCCGGTCTCCTGTGGATTAAAGTCGATATATGGCACTATTATATATAATAAAAAAAGTGCGCGCAAGCATACACACGCACATTTTACTAAAATTATACTGACAAGAGCGGGAATTACACTATCCACAAAGTGCCGTCTCTCAAAAAGGTAATACTCTATTTATCTTCTTTCCTTCCTTTCGTTTTCACTTTTTGTGATTATAAAGGTATTTTCATCTACGTCCTCTCTTACCGTAGCACCCCCTGCAATATATGCGTTATCGCCTATTTTCAAAGGGGCAATTAGGTTTGCATTACAGCCTATAAACACGTTTTCACCTACTTCAGTGCGCCTTTTAACCTTTCCGTTGTAATTTGCAAACACCGTGCCACATCCTACGTTAGTGCGCGCTCCCACCGACGCATCACCTACGTATGCAAGGTGCGCAACCTTTACCTTTTCACCTAAGGTCGCGTTTTTAATTTCCACGTAGTTTCCCACCCTGCAACCCTTTCCAACTATAGCCCCCCTTCTTAGTGTAGCAAAGGGGCCTACGGTTGCCCCTTCTCCAATCACTGCGCCAATAGAGTAGGTAGAGCGCACTTCGGCACCATTTTCAACGACGGTATCTTCAAGGTCTGAAAAGGGATATATACGCACGTTTTCGCCTATACGCGTACCCGCCTTAAGGTAAGTGAATGGATATATAACCGAGCCACTACCTATCTCTACACCTTCTTCAATTAAGGTTAAAGATTCGTCTAAAATTACAACTCCGTTATCCTTGTACCTTTGATAATTTTCTTTTGTTATTGCCTTGCTTTGGGTGTCCGTAATGTCGCTTTTGTTATCCCTATTACTTGTTTTCGCATATATAACCTGCGCTACTATATCGCTTATATTTTTATATACTTCTTCCCCTTTAGAGTGGTTTTCGCACTCAACTAATAGCCTAATTTTATCTTCCGTACCACTCGCTCTAACAACCACTCTCACGTTGTTTTTTACTGCTATACTTTCTATTTTTTCCTTTACTTTGGATTGAGAAAACACTTTCTTTTCTTCTTCTTTTGCTAAAAGATATCCTTCAACTACGGGATAAGGGGTGTAATCAACAAGGTTTTCAAGACCGTATTCCTTGTCCAAAAGCATTAAAAATAGGGATACGAGTATGCCGTCGCCCGTTTCTCCATATTGTCCGAGTATGACGTGTCCACTACTTTCCCCACCTATAATTGCTCCACACTCTTTCATTAGGTTGAATACGTTTTTGTCCCCGACTTCACTCCTAAACAAAGTAACGCCTTGTTTTTTGAGCGCTTTTTCTAAGGCGAAATTGCTTGTTTGAGTGCCTACTATTTGCTCTATTTTCTCTCCCCTACTTCTAAAATAATGTGTCAATGCGTAAATGATTTCATCGCCCGTATAAATAGAGCCGTTTTTTACTGCAATAACCCTATCGCCGTCTCCGTCATAAGCAAAACAAACGCAATCTTTTTCCTTTAAAAGCCCTTCTACGCAAGTAGCACCACAATCCACGTTGATTTTAGAGCCGTTTCCTTGTCCGTTTATTATCTTAGCGTTTACGCCCAATCTATCAAAAATTCCCCTTAAAACGGTAGTCGTTGCACCGTAGCAAGCATCAACGACCACCTTCTTGCCACAAAGGGTAGCACCGAATATACTTTCAAGATATTTAAAATATTTTTCCACACTTCCATTCTCAACCACACCGTTAGACGCGTTAGAAGGCTCTAATTTGCTCAAAAGTCCTTTCTCTATCTCTTTTTCAATGAAGGTAGAAATCTTCGCTCCTTGGCTTGAAAACAACTTTAAACCGTTGTATTCGGGTGGATTATGACTTGCAGAAATCATTATTCCTAAATTTAAGCCATCTTCTTTGACCATATAGGCAAGAGTGGGGGTAGGAATTACGCCGTAGGTAACGACGGAAATACCATAATTAAGCAAATGCTTAGTAAGAATGGTTTCAATGCTTTCACCACTTAATCGGGTATCA
>JAZQVF010000166.1:0-10435 GCA_045631675.1 Candidatus Stercoripulliclostridium sp. | reverse complement strand
AAGAATTCTTCCATCTGGAGAAGTAATTCCCGCTATCCCACGTTGAGAGCCGTATGGATTATCTGGATAAACTATCGTTGGATATCCAAGATAGTCTACGTATTGCATTGCAATTTGACCAGTCGCACTCAAAACCTTTCTAACTTCTTCCGTAAACGTAAATCTAAGGTTATATCCAGCGTTAGCAGTTAAGAAAACAGAGTCAACGGAAAGATTGTTTAAGAATGGAGAATGATTATTCGTAATCATTACCTTAGCGAGTTTAGCAGACTTTTCCTCGCTTGAATTTGCTGTCAACGATAAATTAACCGGCTTACCCATTTCAGCAGTGCCACAGGCTAAATATCCAAGTTCAAGGAAAGTTCTTGCTCCCCTTCCAGTACAAAGAATTAACCCGTCTTTGCTAAATATCAACTCATTTAAAGCATCAAGGATAATTGGATTGTGCAAGCAATTATAAAGATAATCAATATCATCTTTTTCTATAGATCTACCTGCGCAGATTATAAGGTTAGATTTAATAATTTGCCCACGGAGATCGGTTATAAATTTATTGGACATAGACTGACCAAACAATTTTATAGAAGTAACGTTATAGCCATTTCTATTTAAAATATCAGCAATACACAACTCTGCACTATCATCAGTGTGTAGTATCAAAGCATTGATTTCAACGTGTTTTGCAAGGGGAGATTTAACCTTTTGAGGTCTATAATCTACCTTAGGTAATCTATAATATGGATTATTTTCAAAGGGATTTTTTGAAACAATTCTTTCTACTTCTTCTTGTGAAATTAAACTTTCGGCACCTTTAATTTCTCCACTATCGTCAACAACGCCAACGTATTTACCACCAAAGAAATCAACGTCCCATTCGTCGTTTACTGCAAGCAAAATATCACCGGGACAGGTTTTGAAGATACTTTCATCAATTTTTGAAAAACTAAAGCCTAAGCCATCACCTGCAGTACCTTTTATGACGGAGTCAACCACGTTGTGCTCAATAACCATACCTGCACTAATATTGCCGATTGTTACGTTCATATTTATTTGAGATGCAAGTTTTAGTACGTATTTAAAGTCAGGGATATCGTATTCATCACGTGGAATAGAAAACTTATAAATTTTATCCCCTTTTTTAAATAAATTACATAAACTATTCTCTTTTGTACAATAACCAATAGCCGTTATATCTGCTAAAATACCGTCTGCTTTCATATTGTGCATTAGTTCAATAGAATTTCCCATTGTGCCAACACTTAAAGCATTTTGAGCATAAAGACAGGCTAAACTTTTAGCAAGAACGGAACCTCTAACAAGCCTATTTGCACTAATGTCATACAAAAGATTACAACTGATTGCGGAATCGCAAAGAGGCACACCGAAAACTACAAGTTTCATTAATGCTGAAACAACTGCGTTAACAGTAATTGAAAAATCGTTAGATCCCACTTGAGTGTTGACGTTAGAAGTAATCATAGTACAAGAATTTTCAAAACGACAAACGTGTGGAGCAACTTGCAAAGCGTGCATCTTAGTAAGTTGTTTCTTGCCAAGTAAAGGCGAGCGAATGCTTAATCCTGAACTAACTCCTGAAAGGAATGAGTTGGGGTTAAACCTTCCAAGTGCAAGGTTCTTTTTGACGTAAGAAACAACGTCTTCTTCTTTAAAATTATCGTACAACGGTTGGTATGACTTCTTAACGTTATCCTCAATCCTAAAAATAGAATAATCGTGGATATGATATTTGACTATCTTACTTGAAAGTTTCATAAGTTCTACGTCTTCATTGATAATCCTATAGTAACTTTCATTAGTAACACTTCCTAAAGTAAAACAATCGTAACCATTGCTCTTTAGCAAAGCCTTCATATCGTTTAGATTTTTACTTCTTAAAACCAATAAAAAATGTTCAGTGGAAGTATTAAGTAAAAAGTCTTCAATATTGCCATCGACAATTTTTGCATTTGACATATGCAAATTAAAACCTTCAAAGGCATCTATTAAACTATTGAGAATACCATCGTTGATGTTTAAAACCATTGAGGGGTATTCGCCAATTAGTTTTTGAATATTGTTTTGTTGTGCTCTCAATCCACCATATTTATAGCGTGGCTTAACCATTAAAATCTTGTCGTTAGGCTTAACGATAAACTCTTGTGTTCTTTTATCGCTATAACCCAACATAGATACTTTAACTACGGGATTAGCAACGTTATTATTAACGCAAGCAGGACACTCGTAAGTTGGAATTTCACAATTATCAATATATTTTGAAAAATCAAGTCTATTATGATAACTACCACCTGCATATTCTTTATAGATTGCGCCGATAGGTAAAGATGCGTTAAAAATAGTATTCCTAATCGCCTTGCTTGCTGAATTAATACCGTTATAAGCCCAAATGGTATTCAAAGTTAGGTAATAGTTACTTCTAACACCCCTATCGTAAGCAAAACATTCCATTTGTGTTTTATCGTTGCTTTTGTAGATTGAATGTAGTCCATTCTTTTTTTGGGCAACGTAACCCATGTTAGAAATGTCTTTTAAGGTACGTGGAGTTGATTCTGAGCCGTTATAAGACCTAAGTGAATTGTATAGATTTAAAGCGTTTAAAACGTGTGGATTTTCAGAAGAAATTTGTATTTCCGCGATTTTTCTATTATAATGGCCTTTCCCACAAGACCAATAACTATTTATGACCTTCAATTCAAAAGGCGTAGGTGCTTCGGGCAATGCTTTTTGAAGTTTCATTAATGAATCAAGACTGATTTCAAGAGAAAACCAGTCTTTAATAACTTCTAAAACATCCTTAGAAAAATGTTTAAAATCAAAAATTCTTTTATGAATTGGAAAATCATAAAGATCAAGTAAAACACCCTTCTCTCTAAGATTTTCCAATCTCTCTTTGAGTTTGCCCATCAACTATGCTCCCAGCAAAGAATCTCCATCAAAGAAACTTGTATATGACAAATCGTTCTTATATTCATCTAAAAGTATACTATTTACGTATAACTTACTTGACAACGCAATGCCATAGAATGAATCGCTTTCAATTTCAACTTTGCTATTTGAAAGCAACTTAATGCTTGAAAGATTTGAACAACTCGTGAACACAGAATTGCCAATATAAATAAGTTGAGAATTTACGCCGACTATTAACTCTGCAAGTTGATAATTTGATGCAGTTTCATCACTTAAACTTCTATTAAACGCTCCGTCTGCAATAGCAACTATAGAATCTTTTAATTGAAAGGTAATAGCATCGCCTAAATATTTAACCAATACGTTTCCAATTAGCAAGTAGTCTCCATCAATCGTAAGTGCATCTTGACAATCTACGAATACGTCTTGACCAACCTTAAAGAGTTTAACATTATCTTTATCAATTTCAACGTATTTTAAACTATAGCAACCTCTAAATGCAAAGTCGTCAATTACGGTTGCTCTATTAGGTATATTGATTCTAACAAGGTTTGTGCAACCGTCAAAAGCATACTTTCCTATTACAAGGTCGTTTGATCCGTTTGCTTCAAAGGAAATTTCTTCAATATTATTAGAATTTGCAAATGCACCACCAACTATAAATGATACGTCGTTTTTAATCTCATAGGTTGTTAAAACCTTAAACAATTCGTTATTATTAGCAACGGATATAAGTTTAGTGCCGTCTTTTGAGTACAATACGCCGTATTTGTCTAATGCAAAACTATCATTATCAGCACTAAGTACAAAACTTGAAACGCTAAAGCAATTTGTAAAGGCATTTTCTCCGATGAATTTAATTGTCTTTGGAATAACGATTTCATCAAAGAAATATACGTTATTGAAGTTATCAAAAGCAAAATCAGCGATTGCTACTACTTCAATGCCGTTATGTTTTTCAGGAATACGCAACTTAATATGAGAATAATTGGCAACTTTTGATTCAAAGCCTGCAATTTGATAACTTAATATATCGTTACCATTAGTTTCATATGGCTCATAAATCAAACCGTCAGTACCAACGAGTTCATCAACCCACTTAGCATATAAAACAGTATCTTTGGTGAAAACGTAAGTATTCAAATCAATAGGCAACGTTATAAATTCGCTTTCTAAATACCAACCTTCAAATACGAAACTGCTAATTTCTCCATTAGGATAAGTAGGAGCGGTAGGTATGATGTCACGATATTTCTCTCCATAGAAAATATTTTCACTTAAATATTCTACAAATGAGTATTCATAATTACCATCAACATCATCAATAGTTAAATTATAGAAATCAATTCCAACTTGTTTTCTTTCAAACAAGGGGTAGAATGCCCTATTTAATTGTGGATCTTCATTGAATTCGTGGAAATCATTTATCTCAATACCTTTTGAAAGATCACCTGAAGTGTAGAAAACCCTATTTTTATTAGTGGTTTTCCAATAGATTGCGCCTTCTCCGGGTTGATTTCCAAGAGTAGATTGACGTGCCTCATAGTAGAGTCCATCAAAGTATACTATTTCCCCTTGAGCATAGGTAACGTTAGCATCATAACTTGGTGCATATTGATAATAATACCAACCGGTTACAACGTATCCGTCTATATCTTCCCATCTGGGAGGGGTAATTCTTGAATGTGGCTTAACGTTATCGTAACGAACGGACTCAATGCCCAAACTTTGGAACAATTCGTCAGCAATAAAGTCAACGATGTAAGGACGTTCTACAAGTTTGAAATAATAATTAGCATTGCCTAAGACGTCAACGGGGAATTTTACTTCCGTTTGCAAAGCACTTGTAGCATACCACTTTATTTCATAATATTTTGCATTATAGCCTTCATAAAGTTGATTTCCAATTTGCTTATCAACGGTTAAATCAACGGGTGAATTAATAACTGTGCCATAAGTATAATTGAAAGTTTCAACGTAGTTTTCCGTCATGCCGTTTAGCATATAGTGGAAACTAATTTGGTACTCTTTTGCCTTATAGAATGCATAAACTTTTACGTCTGAAGTCATCTTGATGGTCTTAAGAGGAACTTCAACGAGTTCGTTATTAATCATTGCCATCCAATAACCGTCATGCCCAGCCTTAGCAGGGACGTTTGGCTCAGTTTCAATGAAAGAGTTGTATTCAACAATTCTATCGGTATTAGGTATTGGTTGCTTATACTCATCATAGAAACTCATAACGTACTTGTTGATGGTATAAGATGCCCTAACAAGCATATCGGTGGTTGCTCTATAATAAATCGGTTCTTGACCGGTAGCATCGTCAATCCATACCCCCGTATGTCCATCTTTTTTTGGTAAAACGGGAATAGGTGCAATATCTTTGTAAAGTTCTTGTCCGTAAGGTATAGTTACAGAATATATACCACCTGAAATTGTTACACCATTTATTACATCGTTATCACTCCAAGCATCTGAAATATAAGTAAAAGTTAACATTTTGGTGTTATATTGCAAAATAATTGACAAATTATTTACAACTCTATAGGTGTAATCGGTTTTATCTTGTTCATATTCAATGATAGTTTGTTCAGTAGAAGTATCATCTTTAATAGAAATTTTATATGAACTAAACTCAAATCCCAAGATTGACTCAGGTTGAAGTAATTGAATTTCAGTGCCGTATTCAATGTTATTAACTTCGGAAATAACACCCTTTGCTTGGTTGTCTTGGTAGCGATAATATGTTACGGAAAACTTTCTTTCATCGGACCATTTTGCATAAAGTACAAGGTCTCTTTTTAATACGTAAGGTGTAATGATTTTATTGCCAAGTCCATTTTTATCTTCATACCATCCAATAAATTCAAAACCTTCTCTATAAGGAGTAGGAATTGCATCAAGTTGATGAGATACAATCTCTCTAACGTTAGAGCCTTCGGTTACGGAACCATCTGCGTTAAAAGTCCCTTCGCCTGCATTAAAAACAACCTTGAAAGTTTTAATTACAACGGGATTATTCAACTTTAAAGTAATTTGTAGTGATGCACCAGGAGCACCTTGGTAATTTAAAGTAATAGTTTTAGTGCCGGAAGATTGTAACTTTGCTAAATCGTCAGGATGAACCATGCTTTCAGTTGCTGTAACGGGTTCACCAACTAAAACGCCCTCTTCATCATAAACTAAAAAGGTAATTGTTGACCAATCAATTTCGCCAACTGTAAACTCAAAATAATCATTCTCGCTTGTAAGTTCTAAGGTATATCCCTTTTTTGTTTCATCATTACAAGACAAAACGGACAATCCAACGATTGCTACAAGAATAAGAGTTAACGTTATTAAAAAAATTTTACGCATAGGTTTACCTTCAGGCCATAGTTATTAAATTTATATTACTATAACTCTAAGTTAAAGTCAATATTAAAGTGTTAAAATTTTATAAAGGGATTAACGCCGATATGGTATTGCAATTTTAAAAATAATGATTTATAATTCAAATAAGGAGAGAAATATGAAGTTAACTGTTTTAGGAAAATACGGACCATATCCAGAAGGAAAGAATACTGCATGTAGCGGTTATCTCGTAGAAAACGAAGACACTAAAATACTCGTAGATTGTGGCTCGGGCGTTTTATCACGTTTGCAATCAACGATTGATATTAGGACTTTAGACGCAATTTATCTAACCCACTTACATTTTGACCACACTTCAGATCTTCTTCCATTGAGATATCTTTTAGATGATTTAAACTTGAAATTAAAAGTGATTACCCACGTTACCGATAGTGATTATTGCAATGTTTTGTTAAATCACAACAAGTTTAATATAATTAATGTTGATGATACCACAAAACTAACTTTGGGTTCCTTAAAGCTAAGTTTTGTAAAGTTGGAGCATCCCATAATCAACCACGGAATAATAATTGAAGGTAATGTAAAACTTGGAATAACCGGTGACACGACTTATTGCGATAACGTAGTAAATATGGCAAAGGAATGTGACTTTCTTCTTGCCGATTGCTCAAAACCAATTGGGTTTAAAGGGCCACATATGAACGTTCAAAATGCAATTGATTTAATTAATGAATCAAATACAACGATATTTTCAACACACGCAACGCCCTATAAATCCACTGATGAAATTTTTAAAAATCAACCAAGAATAATTGCAGTTGAAGAACTGAAAACGTATGAACTATAATGGCTAAAAAAATAAGAAAAGCCCCCGAGTGCAACAAATACGATGCAATAGTTATAGGAAATGTATCCTATGAAAAAAATATAGACCATCTTCAAAACGTTGAGCAACGTGAAGGTGGAAGTATAATTTATTCCGTTCATTCAGGCATATCTAACGATTTTAAATTAGCTGTTGTAACAAAATTATCAAAAAACAACGAATATTTACTTGATAGTTTAACCGCACGAAACGTTGATTTGTTCGTTAAACACTGCAAAAATACTACCTTTACTCAAAATGAAATTTTAGACCTTGAGTCGGAAAAAATTAAAACTCAATGTTTTTGTAGAGCAGACCCCATATATCCTAACGATATTCCTAATTTAGATTCATATTTTTACCTATTTGTCGGCGACTTTTTAGGAGATATACCGCTTGAAACAATTAAGCATTGTGCTAATCGAGGATACGTTGCTTTAGATGCTAATTGTTTTTTAAAAAGAATAAATCCTAACACTAATGAAGTCCGTGACGTTTATTACGAAGATTTTGAGGTTGTCGCATCCTACTGCGATATGGTTAAATTATCAATGGAACAAGCAGAATTGGTTACCGGAGAGTACGACGCTCTTTCTGCATCTAAAGTAATTAAATCATGGGGAGTTAAAGAAATACTAATTGTAGATAAGAATATAATGCACTTGTACGATGAAAACAACGAGTATTGGGAAGTCGCAATTAAAGATTTTTCAAAACACGGCATACTATATCTCGGTACAACTACTTTTATAGCCTACGTTTGCAGTAGAATAACTTCAGATGCACAAATGTCATTATTTACTGCAGGCTCAACTGCTATGTATAAACTTTCTCGCCCCGGACCCGCACGATGCAGTCGCGCTGAAATCAATTTTCATTTAGAAACTTTCTACTATACCGTTGAAGTGTTAAGAAATAATCTTAAACCTTTTGATTGTCCTGACGAAGATATAAACTAAGTTCTCTAACCCAATCGGTTTGAATTATATCAACACCAATATCTCTAAGGTATCCCCATACATCAGATGGATTTGAAACAACTGCCCTATCATCAGTTAATCCACCTGAAATATTTGCTTTGTAGTCATATACTATAGTATTAACCCAACTCATTAAATTTAGGCAAGTTAATCTTTCCAAGTTTTCACAAGCAATTAAATTTGAATTTACGCTATCAAAAATTAATTCTTCGGCAACAAGGTTTACGCCTTTTTCTTTGAGCGAATGATCTACGTTTGCGTCTACCTTCCTTGTCATAAGCATATAAGGTATTTTAGCGTCATTTTGAGACAAAAATTTTGCAACCTTATCATTATAGTAACTTTTTACTATTACGCTATCTATCATATTATGCTTTTTTAATTTTTCAACGATGCTTTTAGGTGCAGACCAAAATTTATCTACGTTAATTACGCACCTTCCCTTTAAATGATCAAGTGCGTCGTCCAAGGTAGAAACGAGATATTGCGTTTTGGTAAAATCAAGGTTGCGATAATGAAACTTCCTAATGCATTTTGAGTGCTTTAATTGCATTGGAATAATTTTACCTAAGTGTGCAAAATCCATAAAAGGGTGAAACACGAATAACTCACCGTCGATACTTTTTGTGACGTCAAGTTCAACAATATCTGCCCCTTGCATTATAGCAACGTCAAAGGCTTCAAGAGTATTACAAGGCAAGTTTACCCCTATCGTCCCACGATGTGCAGCAATTAAAGGACGCCCTTTTCTTATATCTTTTAAATCGTAAAAATCCATTAAATTATCTTAGGCAACGTAGAGCCACCATAAGGCATAACGTAAACCGTACTGTTGTTTCCTAAAATTTCAGTTGCTTGACTAAATGCTTCTTCAAGGCTACCAAAGGGTTCCAAGTGGATACCTTTAACAAGAACATCGTCAAGATCGCTTACTAAAAAGATTCTACTTTTTTCAAGTACCAAAGAAATTGCCGCTGCTTTATGACCACCAAGTTTAAAATCTTTTTTGATGTCATCAATCATTTCTTTTGGTGATTTTTTCGTCATCCATTCTTCAAAAACTTTACTACCAAGACCTTCATTGCAACTTGCAAGCCAAATGATAATACCACCATCTTTAACTGAGTGTTTAGCATTGTCAAGCGCTTTTTGTGCTTGATACATATTTTGGTCTTTAGGATAGCCTCCTGCTGAAACAACTACAATATCGGCTTTTTCGGAAATTTTTACGGAGTATAGATCATCTAAAAAAGAACAACCAACTCTATGTGCTAATATAGAGTCTCCAGCCACTGCTTTGATAATCTTCTTATGCTCGTCTAAAACCACGTTGAGAATAAAGTCTATGCCAAGCAACTTTGCAGATTCTTCTATATCCTTTCTTACGGGACTTTCAAGATTACCGGCATAAGCATCTTTATCTACCATCATTTTATGGTTTTGTCTAATTGCCTCCTTTGTGCTAACACCAGGCATTATAGCCTTAGCGCCACCACTATATCCAGCAAAGTAGTGATATTCAATATTTCCCATACAAATTATGAAATCACTATCAACAACCCTATCAAAAATATCTACGTGAGTGCCACTTGAAGTAACCCCTATTCTTTTACATTTTTCAGGATTAGAATCAATACATTCTATTCTATTATATATTTCCTCGCCAACAAGATAAATCATCTCATCTTTGGTATGATTTCTATGTGAGCCTAATCCAAAAACGATAGTAATATCCTTATCAGGTATACCTGCATCGTTTAATCTTTTAATTAAAGGTGGCAAGCAAACTTTTGAGGGCATAGGACGGGTAATATCGCTCGTAATTATACAAACCTTGTCTCCATCCTTCACAAGATTTTCCACTCTATCTGAGCCAATAGGATTGTTTAACGCCCTTTCAACCTCTTCAACCCCAACAAGACCAAGTTCAACTTTATTAGGTAATAACTCGGCAAGTAATCTATTCTCAGGTACGTTAAATTCAATTTTTTGCTTATCAAAACTTATTAGCATATTTCACTCCAATAAATAAAGGGGATATTGTTCCCCTTTATTTTACATAGCAAGCATCCTTTATTGCAAGTCTTTATTTTGTTTTTTTAGTTTATTTGCGATATTTTTGATGCGGTCTTTAAATTTTACCTTTTCTTTAGGCTTTTCATCTTCTTTAAGGCCTTCTACGATATCTTCGCCGTTTGAAACGACTTCTTCAACGTCGCCACCTTCTTTTTGTGTCTTATTTTTTGAATCATTGAGAGACACTTCCTTAATGAATAAGTCAATTTCGGTTTCATCCATATCAAACTCA
>JAZQVF010000165.1:0-4516 GCA_045631675.1 Candidatus Stercoripulliclostridium sp. | reverse complement strand
TACCTTTTCTGCATATAACGAGATATAGGAAAACTTCCTAAATTCATCGCGAGCGTTAACGTCGCTCAAATGCACTTCTACGGTAGGAATTGCCACTGCTTTTAAAGCATCTAAAATTGCAACGGAAGTGTGAGTATACGCACCTGCGTTAATTACTATGCCGTCAAATACGCCGTATGCGTTTTGTATGAGCGTTACAAGTTCCCCTTCATAGTTGCTTTGTTTTATTTCCACTTCAAGATTATATTCCTTTGCAGAAGTTAAAACAAAATCGACAAGACTTTGATAGTTCTCTTTGCCGTATATCTCAGGCTCGCGAATGCCAAGCATATTTAAATTTGGTCCGTTAAGTACGAGAATTCTTTTCATTTTAAATACTCCACTAAATCACTAAGGTTAATCTTTTCAGTAGTGCAATTACCAAAACCTTTCATTACTACGAGATTTATTGCGCTCCCTTCTGCCTTTTTGTCCACCTTTGCAACTTCTGCAATATCTTCTATAGCATAGGGAAGGGTAACGTCCATTTGATAACGATTAAATAAGTTTTCAAGGGAATTAAGGGTTTCTTTATCAATATAACCTGTCTTTGCGTTCGCTTTTGCAATGGCCATAATACCTGTCGCTACTGCCTTTCCGTGCGTATAGGTATAATTAGAAAGTTTTTCTATGCCGTGTGCTACGGTATGACCTAAGTTGAGCAGTCTTCTTACGCCACCTTCTCTTTCGTCTTTTTCAACGATATCTCGCTTATATGAAACGGCAAGTTCCACCACTCTTTCAAGGTCCTTTTCAAATCCGTTTTTCACTATTTCAAGTATCTCTCCACCCATAAGGCAAGCATACTTAATTAGTTCGCCAAGACCATTTTCAATTTCCTTTTCAGGAAGGGTGTTAAGAGTTAGCACGTCGGCAACGACAAGAGAGGGTTGCCAAAATGCTCCAACAAGGTTTTTACCTGAAATAAGGTCTAAGCCCGTCTTACCACCTACGCTACTATCTATTTGCGCAAGTAAGGTTGTGGGAATTTGCACGAATTTTATGCCCCTTAGATAGGTTGCTGAAACGAATCCTGCAAGATCGCCCACGACTCCACCACCAAGCGCAACTATACCATCAGTACGCGTATAGCCACCGTCTGCAAGAAAATCTAAAATTGCTCCGTATACTGCAAGACACTTGCTTTGCTCCCCGTTTTCCACAACGAAGAATTCTACTTCATACCCTTCTTTTGAAAGTGATTCTGCAACGATACCACCATAAAGTGCGTTTACAACGTCGTCGGTAACGATAAGAATACGCTTGGAAGATAACACTTCTTTGACAAGAGTGCCTACGTTTTCCAAAAGATTTTCCCCTATTAGAACATGATACGGTCTTCCCGTGTTTACTTGAACTTTCTTCATTTTAGATATATTTGACCTTACAAAAGTTTATTAATATTCTACTACTCACGTACGCGCGTTGTCAAGGGTGAAGGTAACATTGAAAAAGGGCATATTTTAGTAAATGAAAAGAGCCGTAAAAACGGCTCTACTTCAAAAATACATTCACTAAGGAGGAGATTTATAAGTCTTACGACTTGATGTTATTGTTATACAAACCTATTTGAGTTTGATTACATACGGCTTTGCCGATTACATACACCCTTTGGGTGATTACATACAAACTCTTTGAGTTTGATTAAAATAAATCTTTGGATTTATTTTAGAAATATCTCTTGAGGAGACCTTCAAATGCCTTACCATGACGTGCTTCATCACGTGCCATTTCGTGAACGGTATCGTGGATAGCGTCAAGGTTGAGTTCCTTTGCACGCTTTGCAAGATCAAATTTGCCTGCGGTTGCGCCGTTTTCTGCTGCAACTCTTAGTTCAAGATTCTTTTTGGTAGAATCGGTTACTACTTCGCCAAGAAGTTCTGCAAATTTTGCTGCGTGTTCTGCTTCTTCCCATGCTGCCTTTTCATAGTAAAGACCTACTTCGGGATATCCTTCACGATGTGCTACTCTTGCCATTGCAAGGTACATACCTACTTCGGTACATTCGCCTTCAAAGTTTGCTCTGAGATCCATAATGATGTCTTCTCTTGCGCCCTTTGCTACGCCGATTACGTGTTCTGCTGCCCAGGTCATACCGCCTTCTTGCTTGTTGAACTTTTCTGCGGGTACTTTACATTGGGGGCATCTTTCGGGAGCGGAATCGCCTTCGTGAACATAACCACATACACTGCATACATATTTTGCCATAATTGAATTCTCCTTTATTTGGTTGGTTTTTATATTTTTGTTTTCGGATTTCTCCGTATTGTTGACTTTTTTATAAACGTCCACGTGCTTGCAAACGGGACATATTTCGCCTTTTTCTGGGGGAGTGCTTCTTACGTGTCCACATATGATGCACTCGTATCCTTCTTTACCCTTGCTTCTCATATTCTCACGATAGTAAGCATAGGTAAGTGGAACTGTATCGTAGGCCTTTTCTTCAACTACCCTGCCTATAAATTCGGTGTGTGAACCAAGATCTATAGTTTCATCAATTTCTAATGAAAGGTATCCACAAAGCCCGTTTTTGAGAACCATACACCCGTTTTCCGTTTCATGAGCGTCAACGCCATCAAACTTGTCGAGAACCCTACCCGAGTTCATTCCAAAAGTCTTTACGAGTTCGGGCTCAACGCTCATATCTAAAATTGAAACGGTGGTCCTTTTGGTTTTCATAAGTATCTCGTGGGTAAGATTTGCTTTGTTAAGAGCAACGGATACTTTGTCGTTACTTTGTTGCATTAAGGTGTTTGCTATGCAACCGGTGTGCTTTTCGCCTTTTACCGCTACAAGGTATAGGCCGTAGGTAATTTTGAATAATGCGCTCATGCTCTGCACCCATCACAGACTCCTACGAATAGGACTTCCGTGCCTTCAATTAGATATCCCGTAGCGCTTTCTACTTTGTTTTCAAGTTCTTCAAGCGCTCCTGCAGGCACGTCTAACACCTTGCCACAATGCTTACACCTAAAGTGTGCGTGTAGCCCTATCGTCTTGTCGTAACGGTCTCCTGCATTCAAGATAGATACTTCCCTAATTTTACCAAGTTCAACCAAAACTTTCAAGTTTCTATACACCGTGCCAAGACTAATTTCAGGCATTATCTCTCTGCAACGGGTGTATATTGTCTCTGCAGAAGGATGGTCGCAAGATGATTCTACTACTCTTAATACCGTGTCTCTCTGAGCCGTATTTCTCATTTTTGACCTCCTTTTGCTTATCGCTATTAGTAACTATTACTATTAAACCATAGGAAAACTATTTTGTCAATAGATTTTATGAAAAAATTTTAAAAAATATTTCTCCAAAGAAAAAGAGCCTTAATTGGCTCTTGTACTTAATGATAATCACTGAATATCAATTCAAGATTATTATACTCTTTCTTAAGGGTATATATTATATTTTTATCTGTTCCTTTATAGATAATTTTTTTTAAATTTTTACATTCACCTAATGCTGCATAGCCCATTGTTTTTAATGAATTAGGCAAGGTTATTTCTTCTATAGACGTATTTTTAATTACCCACATTTTTATTTCTTCTAACCCCTCTTGTAAATTTATCCTTTGTAGTTTCCTACAATTATTAAACATACATGTTTCCAACACCTTTACTCCACTTGGAATTGTTATCTCTTCAAGGTTTTGACAAAACTCAAAAGCACAAGCACCTATTTTTTCCACGCTTTCAGGTAATTCTATTGTTTTGCCCATATATCCTACAAAGCAACCATCTCCTATTTCCTTTAGTCCTTTAGGTAGGATTATTTCCGTTAAATCCGTTGCATAATAAAAATCATCTTCAAGTTTATTAGTCCCATTGGGTACTACTTTAGGTGAGTTTCTATCCTGCCTTTTTAATACTCCATTCGCAATTTCTCTTTCCGTAACGTTTGCTTTTAATTCTATATTATTTCTAGGAATTTCCGGCAAGGTGCATACGTTATATAAAATTACGCATTTATTTTTGGTCTTTTTCTGTTGGTCTGAAAACATTATCTTATCCCATTCTTCTTTGTTGCCTGCATAACAGATGTAAAATTCTCTACGTTTAGGAAATGCCATTGAATTTATTTTCTTTATACTCTTAGGAAGAAAAAGGTAGAGTAATTCTTTTGTTCCATAAAAGGCATATTCTTCTATTTCTTTAACACCCTCTTCAAGGACTATGTTCTCCAGCCTTTCGCATCCACAAAAAAGAAATCTATTTATCGTTCTAACGCTACCCGGTATGGTAAAGTGAGTTAAGTACTCATTTTCAGAAAAGGCGGCTTCCCCTATTTCTTTTATGGTAGATGGTAACTCTATCGTTTCTCGTATAGAACAGCCCTCAAAGGCTTGCCTTCCTATCCTCTCTAAACCATTCGGTATTATGACGCCTTCCATTTCTTTCTCATACAAAAAGCACCTACTTTCTATTTCCCTAACACCTGCAGGTATTTGATAAATACCTTTAATCTTCTCTCTACAAAGTTC
>JAZQVF010000164.1:0-13440 GCA_045631675.1 Candidatus Stercoripulliclostridium sp. | reverse complement strand
TGATAAGTTCGCAGTTGTATTCTCTTGCCCAGTCAACGCAACCTTGAAGAAAGAGTTTTAGGAATACTCTTGGTACTTTCACTAAGGTCTTGCAAGCATCTTCGCTAAACTTAATTTTATCGTCCATTCTGTTTGCTGCGTACATTACTCCGCCAAGGTCGGCTTCCCTCGCTGCGGGAATTTTTTCGGGTATTGGTCTTTTGAAACGAGTGTACCAAAAGTTTGTGGAATCCCTATAGCCGTAGTCTACGGGTACAGGTGGGAATTCAGATGCCTTAACTCCGTTTATGATTGAGTTGTACCATCTTTCCTTCATTAAAATCTTATCAATTTTTAAGATAAGGTGGCAACCAAACTTGGAAGTTATGCCGTTAAAGTTTCTATATGGTGGCTCAACTCCTTCAAGTTGACCTATACGTGCCTTGTCTTCAAAGGCATCTTCAAGAGTATCGTCCCAAGTACATTCAAATACTTGGAAGGCTTCTTTAACTACTTGAGGACGAGCGCCGTTTGTGGTATCTGCCAAGCCGTCTTCAAGGTTAAAAAGACATTTTTCCATCTTTTCCTTGCTCGTTTCTCCAGGAAAACCGAGTCTTACCGTTTCTTTGAAATATGCGCGCTTGTCGGTAATAAAGTTGATGGCACACTTGCCTGTACGAAGGATATTTTGTGCAGTATTAGAACTATTTCTGCACTCAAGTATCATTGCATAGTAGTCTTTTCCTGCAATATAATATGGGAATACGAGTGAGTATGCGCCAAGTGTCGTACTTCCGTCCTCTGCTAACGTGCTCATTAGTACGGTAGGCATAGGATAGAATGCACTCGTTTGATAGAAATTATCAACGATTCTCAAATCTTTAAAACTGCTCATAATTTTCTCCTAATATATCATATAATTTGTTATTTATAAAGAAAATCACCTTTTAAAGGTGATTTTTAACGAATTCGGGAATAAATTCATACTTGAATTCGGCTTCTTTTTGCCAAGTTTCAAGCATTTCAAGGTTTACGTTTAGCAATTGCTGTAAAGGTGTACCGTTAATTTCTTCAACGTCGCCAACGTAGTCTACTTCAATCAACTTTTTACCTTCTTTTAAAGCATCTTTTACAAGTTGATGACCTGAAAGAATATATATGCTTTCATCATACTTTGCAACCTTGACTCCTTCTCCCATTTCAAGTCCGGTAGGATACATATTGGTAGGTGCTAAAATCATTGATTTTTTACCACTTTCAAAGTATTTTTCTGCACTTTCAAGTATAATCTTAACTTCTTCTCTAATGGAAGTAAGGGTGGTGTCAAGCACTAAATCGTAGTTAGAATAGTTGAGCATCTTTGCGTTATATATCTTTGCATAGCGCTCCCCTTCCACCTTTCTTCTATTGATAAGACCGTGCATTGCGTCTTCCTTAGAAAGATAACACTCTGCAGAGTCGCGTCTGTTGCAATATACTCTCGTTGCTGCAACTTCGGGGGATACCAAAAGGTGTACTTTGAAGGTATCCTTTACAAAGTGCCATGCCATACGTGAGTCAAAAACAACCTTGTTACCACGTTCTCTTTCTGCGTATTCAACGAGTTTTCCATCAATAATATGGTCATAACTTGGGTCTTTATTGCAAAGTTGATTAAGTTCAAGCGTGCTTATACCAAGTTCTCTTGCATACTCGCGTTGAATTTTACCGGTGTGGAAAACGTCAAAACCATACTCTTCGCGCAAGATTTTACAAATCTCGCTCTTGCCACTACCTAATTGTCCGTTGATGGTTATAAACATAATGCTCCTTTATAAGAAAATTGTGTGCCCGTTTGGACACACAATCACCTATTATTCGTTAACTTCAGTGGTTGGTACTTCTTCTACAGGTGAAACTGATGCCTCACTTACTGCACTTTCACCTACAAGTTTGGTTTCATCAAGGTCTTCGTGGGGGATAATTGCAGTTGCAACAATCTTTCCTTCGCCCTTAAGTCTCATAACTCTAACACCCTTGGTTGCTCTACCAATCTTGGAGATTTCATCAACTCTAATTCTAATCATAATGCCGGTATCTGCAATAATGATCATATCAAGTTCTTCTTCGGGGTTAACAATCTTCATGTTAACTACGTTACCGGTTACGTCGTCAAAGTTACCAGCCTTGATACCCTTACCTGCTCTGCCTTGTAGACGATATTCTTCAACTGAAGTTCTCTTACCAAAGCCCTTTTCAGTGATGGTAACAACTTCCGTTCTGCCATCACGAATGATTTCCATATCAACTACAACTTCGCCTTCGTCAAGAGCAATACTCTTAACACCCATTGAGCCACGGCCAGTCTTACGTACGTCTTGTTCGCTGAAACGGATACACTTACCTGAAGTGCATGCCATCAAAATTTCATTTTCGCCAGTGGTAATATCGGCACTAAGCATTTCATCACCCTCGGTTAGGGTAATAGCAATCTTGCCGTTTACACGGATCTTTTCAAACTCACTAAGGGCGCACTTCTTAATTAAACCTTGCTTGGTTGCCATTACGATATAGCCTTCAGAATAGTCGTGAACGGGTAGATATGCAGTAATCTTTTCGTCACCTGAAAGTGGTAATAGGTTAACCATAGCACGACCTTTGGTTGCCCTTTGTGCCTCTGGAACTTCATAAGCCTTCAAGCAATATACTCTACCTGTGTTGGAGAAGAAGAGTAGGTCGTCGTGTGAATGGGTAACGAACATCTTGGTAACGAAGTCTTCATCCTTTGCCTTGTGAGCAGTGATGCCAACGCCACCACGGTTTTGTGCCTTGTATTCCTTAACGCCAAGTCTCTTGATATATCCTTGGTGAGTAGTAGTGATAACAACGTCTTCCTTGGGAATAAGGTCACCAATGTTAATTTCGCCAACGTCGTAACTAAGTTCACTCTTACGAGGATCAGCGTACTTGTCTTTAACTTCGGTTAGTTCTTCCTTAATGATTTCCTTAACTCTTTCAGGGCGAGCAAGAATATCGTTGTAATCTGCTATAGCAAGTTCAATTTCCTTAAGTTCATCTCTAATCTTTTCTACTTCAAGAGCATTCAAACGAGCAAGTTTCATATCAAGAATTGCGTTTGCTTGCTTTTCTGAGAGTAGGAAGTTTTCCATAAGAGCAGTTCTTGCTTCAGGAGTATCCTTTGACTTACGGATGATAGCGATAACTTCATCAATGTTAGCAAGAGCAATAACTAAACCTTGTAGTAAATGCGCTCTTTCGTTTGCTTTGTTGAGTAGGTATCTCGTTCTTCTTACGATAACGTTTTCTTGGTGCGTTACGTATGCTTCCAAGATTTCTTTTAGGTTCATAATCTTGGGAGTGCCGTCGTCAAGAGCAAGGAAGGTTATACCGGTTGAAACTTGAAGTTGGGTTTGCTTATAGAGAGAGTTGAGTACAACTTGTGGGCTTGCATCTCTCTTTAAAACGATAACGATTCTCATACCGAAACGGTCGGATTCATCTCTTACGTCGCTGATACCTTCAAGTTTCTTATCCTTAACTTGGTCTGCGATATTCTTGATGAGTACGCTCTTGTTTACTTGGTAAGGAATTTCCGTTACGATAATGCAATTCTTTCCGTTAATTTCTTCAATATCACAACGAGAACGCATAATTACGCCACCCTTACCCGTTCTATACGCTTGCTTAACTGCTGCTCTTCCTAAAATGAGAGCGCCGGTGGGATAGTCTGGAGCAGGAATGTAATCAATAAGTTCGTCAACGGTAATGTCGGGGTTGTCAAGAAGAGCAACGGTACCGTCAATAACTTCGCCAAGATTGTGTGGAGGAATGGAAGTTGCCATACCTACTGCAATACCTTCTGCACCGTTTACCAAAAGGTTGGGGAACCTTGCAGG
Source organism: Candidatus Stercoripulliclostridium sp. (assembly GCA_045631675.1). GTDB lineage: Bacteria > Bacillota > Clostridia > Christensenellales > DTU072 > Stercoripulliclostridium_A. The sequence goes on along the minus strand of JAZQVF010000164.1, from coordinate 9,565 downwards.
AAGAACGGTAGGTTGCATTAGCGTATCGTCAAAGTTGGGATAGAAGTCTACGGTGTCCTTTTCAAGGTCGCGGAGAAGTTCGCCTGCAATCTTGGAAAGTCTTGCTTCGGTATATCTCTGTGCTGCTGCAGGGTGTCCGTCAACTGAACCAAAGTTACCGTGTCCGTCAACCAATGGATTACGAATGGAGAAATCTTGTGCCATTCTTACGAGTGCATCGTATACGGATGAGTCGCCGTGTGGGTGATATTTACCAAGAACTTCACCAACGATACGAGCGCACTTCTTGTGTGGCTTATCGTAGGTGTTGCCAAGATCGTTCATAGCAAAAAGTATTCTTCTATGTACGGGCTTAAGACCATCTCTTACGTCCGGTATAGCACGGCTTACGTTAACTGCCATTGCGTAGGCGATGAATGATTTACTCATTTCGTCTACCAAGGGAGTTTGTACTATCTTGGTTTTACCAAGTATCTCTCTAATCTTTTCTAAATCTAATCTTGATTTGTTTGCCATATTAGATGTCCAACTCCTTTACAAGTTTTGCATTTTGCTCAATGAATGCTCTTCTGAGTTCTGGAACTTCACCCATTAATAGGCTGAAAATTTGGTCTGCAGCCTCTGCATCATCTACGGTTACCTGTAATAAGGTACGAGTTTCAGGATCCATCGTGGTTTCGTAAAGTTGAATTGCGTTCATTTCACCAAGACCTTTGTAGCGTTGTAAATCATACTTGCCGTTTACGGTTTCTTGGTATTCTTTTAATTCAACGTCGGAGTAAAGATATTTTTCTTCCTTATTCTTGGTTACTTTGTAGAGTGGGGGAAGTGCAATATATACGTGTCCTTGCTCTACTAAGGGGCGCATAAAGCGATAGAAGAAGGTTAGAAGAAGAATTCTAATGTGGCTACCGTCAACGTCAGCATCCGTCATACAAATAATGCGGTCGTAACGGCGCTTAGTGATGTCAAATTCATCTTTATATCCACAACCGAAAGCCTTAATCATAGCCTTGATTTCTTCGTTGTCAAGGATTCTATGCATTCTTGCCTTTTCTACGTTAAGGATCTTACCACGAAGGGGTAGTATTGCTTGAATTTGACGGTCACGACCACTAATTGCGGTACCACCTGCAGAGTCACCCTCTACAAGGAAGATTTCGCAGTTTTCAGGAGTAGTGTCGGAACAGTCTGCAAGTTTTCCGGGAAGGGACATGCTATCCATTGCTCCCTTACGGAAACTTTCACGAGCCTTACGAGCAGCCTCACGAGCCCTTTGTGCGGTTATAGATTTGTTTATTAACTCTTTTGCGATCTTGGGGTTCTCTTCAAGATATTCGCTTAATTTTTGGTTGAGAACACGTGCTACGATGGTTCTCATTTCTGCATTGCCGAGTTTGGTTTTGGTTTGTCCTTCAAATTGAGGTTCGGGGAGTTTTACTGAAACGATACATACGAGACCTTCACGACAGTCGTCGCCTGAAAGTTTTTCACTTTCCTTAAGAGTCTTTGATGATTGACCGTATTCGTTAAATACCTTGGTTAGACTTGCCTTAAAGCCGTCAAGGTGCATACCGCCTTCTTCAGTGTTGATGTTGTTTGCATAGGCGTAAATCTTTTCATCGTAACTCGTGTTGTATTGCATAGCAATTTCAACGATGTTGTCGCCTACGGTTTCTTCAACGTAGAAGGTTTCTGGGAAAAGGGTTTCCCTTCCGGTGTTTAGTTCGTCAACGAAATGGCGGATACCACCTTCGTAACAGAAGTCCTCGCGTCTTTCTTGACCCTCACGCTTGTCTTCAATGGAGATCTTGAGTCCTTTATTAAGGTAGGCAAGTTCTCTTAATCTAACGCGCATTAAATCGTATTGGAAGATGATAGAATCAAAAATTTCTGCATCGGGGAAGAAGGTAACTTCGGTACCGGTTTCAGTGGTATCACCGATTACTGCAAGAGCACGTTGTGGAACACCCCTATTGAAGGTTTGCTTATGAATTTTGCCGTTTTGATATACTACTACGTCAAGCCATTCGGAAAGCGCGTTAACACAAGATACACCAACACCGTGCAAACCACCGGAAATCTTATATCCGCCACCACCGAACTTACCACCGGCGTGAAGTTTAGTTAAAACGACTTCAACGGCTGATTTTCCTTCCTTTGGTATAATGCCCGTAGGAATACCTCTACCATTATCTCTAACGCGTACTGCGCCGTCTGGCATAATGGTAACTTCAATTTGAGTACAGTAACCTGCAAGTGCTTCGTCAATTGAGTTATCAACTACTTCGGTTACCAAGTGGTGAAGACCTTTGATGTCGGTAGTACCAATGTACATACCAGGTCTTTTACGAACCGGTTCAAGACCTTCGAGAACCTGAATGTCCTGTGAACCATAACTGTGATCCAATTTTTCGGCCATGTTATCACTCCTAAAAAAATTTATGCGATAAAATTATACCATAACTTTATATATATGTATAGTATATTTTAGTAATTAGTATATACTTTTTTTGCGCGCGAGCGCGTTATGCTTGCGCATAGGTACGCGCGTGAAAAGGAAAACTGAATGAATTGCAATAAAAAACTCGCAAAAGCGAGTTATTTCATTTCTCTTAAATTGGAAGTTATTTCCACTTCTAACCCTAACTGGGCAAGGGTGGTAAAAAATACCCTTTCAAATTCCGTGCTTACGATATTTCTCGTAAAACATATACTCGTAATGTCGTTATAAGAGCAAACGCCTATGTTTACGGGCACTTTTTTGGACGGATTTACGTTAAAAGCAATTCTATTTACAAAGGTTTCCATACCTTTTGGCATCTTAATTACACCAACGTTGGAAATTATAAGCGTTTGTTTCGTTTTAGAAGTGCCGAGTTTCCCTACCTTAGTACCGAATTCTTTTAGGAAAACGGGAACGTATTTTAAAAATTTATTGGTTGCCATAAGGGCTGAAACCGCAATCTTTTCGGAAAGTTCATCTTTGTTAGATACCCCTTCCTTAATGTCCTTTTGACAAATCTTTACGTACTCGTCAAGGTCAATTGGCGTTTCCTTCGTGTTTATATAACACTTGGTAAGAGTAGTGAAGTTTCTAACCGTTTCAGATGGGAAAAACTTTCTTAAATTAATTGGTATCATAGCCACAAGGTCTACGTTTTCGGTATCCTTAACATATACTTTGGCTATCGCATATAAGGCAAGCCCTGCAATAAGCGCAGTTACCGACACCCCTTTTGAGCGAGCAAGTGAAAGAAGTTCTTCACTCTTAATAAAACCTTGTATTACACCGTAACCTAAACTCTTGAAACGCTTTCCTTTTATGCCGTAGCAGTTTTTTCCCGCCATCTTTCCTACTACGCCACCGAAAATATCAAAGCCTTTATAATACTTGGAAATGCTATCTTCAAGTTCTTCTTCGCGTACTGCTTGCCCCACTATCTTTATATCTTCGTGGTCGGGTAAACTTTCCCCACATATCTCAAGATAACGATAAACGAGCGCCTTTAAAAATTCTATAGCACCCGTACCGTCGCATAGACCATGGAATAAATCTACGGATATTTTCTTCTTATAATACTGCACTCTAAACAAAAAGCCGTTAGAGCGATTTAAATCAATTTTACGCATACATATCCCATCGTCAGGGAATGCATTAGGGAGATTGTCGTTATGCTCAAAATAATAGCGGAAAAAGCCCTTTCTGAGCATGACTGCAAAAGTGGGGAAACGGGGCATTATATCTCTTAACGCCATCGTTAAGTTTTCGCCGTCAACAAAAGAGCGCATCTCAACCGACATACGGAAAATAGACATTGTGGTTTGTGTTTCACTCATAGGATAAATATCCGATGAGTAGTCTAACTTATACCACTTTGGAGATGGCACTAACGGATAACTCATAGTAATATTATAAACGCTATCTGCATATTAGTCAATTAGTAACGTAAAAGGTTGATATGAGCGAATTACACAAATTAGAGTATACGAGCAACGCACTTTTTGTCAGTGGAGTTAAGGAAGTTAAAGAATTTAGCGAAGAAGAAATTATACTTTCTCTTGAAAAAGTTTCCTTACGCCTTGTGGGAAAAGGTTTTAAACTCGTTGAAGTTGACCTTGAAAAGGGTGTTTTGAAAACTGAAGGCACTCTTGTTTCCTTAAACTATGGCGGTGGCGTTAAGGAAGGTTTTTTGAAAAGAGTGTTTAAGTGATAAGGGAAGTAGTTTACGATTTCATTGCCCTCATAGTGTTTACGTTAGGTGGGATAATTTCTTCCCTTCCCCTTCTTAGAATATACGAAAAGGGTAACTTAAAATTTTACTTATTAGACCTTGTTTTAGGGATACTTCCTGCACCCGTTTTTATAGTTTTAACGGAGATATTCTTTGAAGGTGTTATAACCCACTTTACCATAATTTGTTTCATTATAGGCTACTTCTTTACTCTGCTATTTTTTAGCACGAGCGTTACTAAAAAGAAGGAAAAAGTTAGGAAGAAAATACAAACTAAAACAATAAAAAAGAGCGCAACTAAAAAGCGCTCTAAATTTAAAATCAATAAGTTGGGAAACTCTTAGGCTTTGTTAGTACTACCAAACCCACCGTTTCGCGTATCTACGCTATCATCGTCGTACGTGATGCCGTACTCAAGGAAAATGCCTTGTGCAAAGGCCTCCCCTGCTTTAACGCTAACTACTTTTCCTTCGTTTGAGGCGTTAGTCATTTTAATTTGAATATGCCCTTCGTTGTCGGAAAAATAGTAGTCTTGGTCAATGATACCTACGGTGTTGTTTAGTCCTAAGCGATACTTAAAACCAAGCCCACTGCGAGGATAGATTTTAAGCACCCATCCTTCTTCCATATAGGCACGAATGCCGGTTGCAATCTTGATTGTTTCATTAGGTGCTAAGGTGAAATCTATGGGAGAATAGAAGTCGTAACCTGCGCTTCCCTTGGTTGCACGCATTGGTAACTTAACTGTATCGTAGTCCGTTGCATTAGCAACACCATTGCTATCTAATAAGAAACGCTCTAATGAAACTTTTTCAAACCTTGCAATTCTTTTCATTATAGTTTACTTTCAATAAGAGAAATGGAGTAGTTAATTCTTTCCAAACTCTTTTCCTTTCCAAGAATACCACCCATTTCAACTGCACCACCGGGGGTAACGGGAGCGCCCGTTAAGCCTACGCGCACACTCCAAAGCATTTGACCTTTTTTCATGCCCATTTCTTCTGCCTTTTGTGCAAGTGCTTCGCTTAAAAGTTCTTCATTGAATTCCACCATATTTTCAATGGCTTCTTTTGCTCCTTTAAGTGCAACTAAACCAACTGATGCGTCTGCTTTTAGTTTCTTATGGTCGTAAAGTGATAGTTCGTATTCACCGAATTCTTCAATAAACTTAACTTTTTCTAAGATATCACTAAAGGTTTCAATACGAGATTGTAAGAGTGCATTCCACTTTTGATAGTCGTACTTGCCTGCAATAACGCTTTGATCGTACCAAGGTTTTGCAAGAGTTGCAAATCTTTCTGCATCAAGTTCCTTAATATAAAGTGAGTTAAGCCACTTCATCTTTACTTCATCAAAGATAGAGCCACTCTTTGAAATACCGTCTACGTCAAAGAGTTCAATAAGTGTATCAATATCCATTTTTTCCACTTCGCCCTTAGGTGACCAACCAAGAAGTGCAATATAGTTTACGATTGCTTCAGGAAGATAGCCTTTTGCAATGAAATCTTCAAAGTTAGCATCACCATAGCGCTTGGAAAGTTTTCTTTGCGCATCCTTCATAATGGGAGGAAGGTGAATATATTTTGGTGGTTCCCAACCGAAACTCTTATAAAGTAGATTGTACTTTGGTGTGGAAGAAAGATACTCCGTGCCACGAGTTACGTGGGATATATTCATTAGATGGTCGTCTATAACGTTTGCAAAGTTGTAAGTAGGCATACCATCAGACTTTAGAAGTACGTTGTCTTCAAGGTCTGCACAATCTACGTCAATTTGACCGTAAACAAGGTCAAGGTAAGAAGTCATTCCACTTTCTGGAATGTTTTGTCTAATAACGTAAGGAATACCTGCGTCAAGTTTTGCTTGTATCTCTTCCTTAGAAAGTTTCAAGCAATGCTTATCGTATTTACGATTTCCGTTTTCATCGGTTAATGATTCCAAGCGTTCTTTGTCGCAGAAACAATAATATGCACCACCAAGTTCAACTAACTTGTGTGCGTACTCTGCGTAAATATTCTTTCTTTCGCTTTGTACGTATGGTCCTACTTCGCCACCGTGAATGGGACTTTCATCAACTTTGAATCCAACCGTTTCAAGGGTACGATATACAAGGTCTACTGCGCCTTCTACGTAACGCTCTCTATCGGTGTCTTCAATGCGCAAAATAAATTCGCCCCCGTTATGGCGGGCGAAAAGATATGAGTAAAGTGCCGTCCTAAGGTTACCTATGTGCATGAAACCTGTTGGACTTGGTGCAAATCTTGTTCTAACTTTCATAATACCTCGTTATTTTTTAAGAGTAGCAATAAGTTCGTAAATTCTTTGTAAGTCGTCTTTGTTGTAGTAATCTATGCAAATTCTACCTTTATTTTCATTACCAACGAGTTTAACTTTGGTGCTGAATACGCGTTTAAGATCATCAACGAATTCGCGCATTTCAAGAGATAGTCTGCTCTTTTCCTTTGCACTCATCTTGCGAGGAGCCTTTTCGGGATTGAGATAGTAACGAACTTTAACTTCAAGTTCTCTAACGCTCATTTCACCGTCTGCTGCTTGGTATGCAAAGTCAATTTGAGTTTCTCTATCGGTAATTGGAATAAGTGCACGAGCGTGACCTGCTGATAGTCTATCTTGAGCAACTAAACTCTTAACTTCTTCTTCAAGAGAAAGTAGTCTTACGATATTAGCAACGCTACTTCTTGCTTTACCGATACGGTTTGCAAGTTGTTCTTGAGTGTATCCATTCAACTTCATAAGTTCTTGAACGGCTTCTGCTTCTTCAATAGCGTTAAGGTTTTCGCGTTGTAGGTTTTCAATAAGAGAGATTTCTCTTATCATTCTTTCGTCAATTTGCTTAACCATAGCGGGAATGGTGTTAAGACCAACCGCCTTAGCAGCACGATAACGACGCTCACCGGCAACGATCATATATTTTTCGTCGCGTTTTACAAGGATAATGGGTGAAATAACGCCTTGTACACGGATGCTATCTTCAAGTTCTCTTTGTTGCTTTTCGCCAAAATGTTTACGGGGTTGATTAGGATTTGCTTCAATCAAATCAAGTTCAATGTTGTAAACCTTTTCGCCTTCTACTACTTCAGTAGGTTGAACGGGGAGTACTCTTTCGTCCTCAATATTAGCAAGCAATGCGCTAAGGCCTTTACCTATTCTCTTTGACATTTTTTCTCCTTGAATCCTACAATGGATTACTTACGATTTTTTTGTTGTGTCTTGGGTATTCTAAAGGGGTTTTTCCTTCTTTTTTAATGATAATTAAACTTCTTGCTTGTCCGTCAAGAGTATATTTTCTATTCTCTTTTACCGAACATTTAAGAGTTTTTAAGGCGTTTTTAGCATTTTCAAGTTCTTCATCGCCCTTACCTTTATAGGCATAAAGCGAGCCACCTACCTTGATGAGTGGAATGGTGTATTCCATAAGTTTGTTAAGTTCGGTTACTGCTCTTGCAGAAACGGAGTCGTAACTTTCTCTTTCTTTACCGTGAGCAACTTCCTCTGCCCTTAACTTAACTGCCCTTATTCCACTAAGCCCTAACTCTTCAATTAACTTTTCAAGGAAAAGCACCTTTTTACCGTTGCTTTCCACCATAGTTACTTGAATATCTGGACGGAATATTTTAAGTACGACTGCAGGAAAACCTGCTCCGCTACCGATATCAACGTGGTTTGCGCCTTTGGGAAGGTCGTTGAGCGCTCCCAAAGAATCAACGAAGTGTTTGACTATGATATCGTTTTCTTCCGTTATAGCAGTAAGATTAACCTTTTTGTTGTAATCAACCAAAAAAACCATATATTTACGAAGAATTTCCGCTTGCTCTCTGGTGCAATCGTAACCGAGTTCCATAAATTTAGATATGATTTTTTCCATTGCCAGTCCGTACGCCATTATAATTATACTAATTATAACATTATATTTAAGATATGGCAAGTGTAAATTTTTTCTTTTAAAAAAGAAAAGGGCTTTTCGCCCTTTCCTACCTTTTATTTTTCCTCTTTAACCTTCTTTTTCTTTTCAGGCTCCACTATAGGATGCTCTTTAAGATATGCTTGACGCTTTTCCCAAAGTTTCTTAAGAATGAAAATTAACGGAATACCAACGACTATCATTATTAAACTCCAAAATTGTGAAGGACTTACGCCGGGTACGAAACCACCCCTATCGTCTCCTCTCCAAAACTCTATAACGAAACGAAGTATACCGTATCCAATTAGATAAATGGGCAAACCGTATGGGTTTTTCTTCTTGAGATAGAAGATAAGTATACCTATAAATAGTAGGAATAAACCTATTGCTTCAATTAGATTAGTAGGAATAACCTTACCTTCTACTCCAACGAATTCCATTCCTATCGGACTATCGGTAGGAAGTCCGTAACAACAACCTGCAAACACGCAACCAAGTCTACCAAAAGCGTGTCCAAGCAATAAACCAAGTGGTACTGAAGTACAAATATCAATGGTCTTAGACTGATACTTTCTTTCAAAAACAAGGCAAAGCGTTACGAAAGTAACGGCACCACCTACGAAACCACCAAGGAAGGTAAGCCCGTTACCAAATAAGTCAAAGCCTGCTTCGGGGTTATCAATATAACTATATATCGCTTGGAAAAGGGCAGCGCAGAAGAAACCGACTGCTGCAGTTGCAACACCGTTAATGGTTATAAAGTCAACGTATCTGCTTTCAAGTTTATCCCTTTTAGAAAGACACCAAAATACGATAAAGCAAGCAAGCACGCCAACTGCTACGCAAATGCCGTAAAGGGTTATAAAGCCACCTATTTTATAAGGATACATAACGTTCTCCTTTTGATTTTTCAATAAAGTATCTATATTATAATGCAAGATAGGTAATTTTTCAAGAAGAAATATTTTCCTATTAAAACAAAACCCACTCTAAAGTGGGTTAAGAATTATTGACCGATCTTTCTAAGGTGCAAAATAAGCACCGTTACGTCTGCAGGAGTTACACCTGAAATTCTTGAGGCTTGTGCAAGTGACATAGGTTTATGGTCGTTTAGTTTTTGCCTTGCTTCTAAACGCAAACCTTCCACTTCCATATAATCTATATCTTGTGGAAGTTTCTTTTCTTCCATTCTTCTTGCTTCCTTAATTGCACTCTCTTCCTTTTTTAAGTAACCTTCATACTTAAGTTCAACTGCAACGAATGAAAGTGCCTCCGGAGAATACTCTAAGAAGGTTGGGTCTATTTCAACAAGCGTTTCTTTCGTTCCCTTGCCTCGTCTTAAAATGTCTTCTCCTGAAATGCTACCTTGAGGTAAACTTTCACCAATTTTTTCAAAAGCAACCCTTAC
>JAZQVF010000163.1:0-1979 GCA_045631675.1 Candidatus Stercoripulliclostridium sp. | reverse complement strand
GGCGATAAAGGTGGATTTGGAACTACCGTTCTTATATACGTATTAATATTCGTTTTTGAGTTATTTATACAATCCGGCTCTGCAAAAGTATTCCTTCTTATGCCTATGGTATACGACGTTTGTGCAATGGTTGGAATACATCCGCAAGTAGCCGTTTTAGCATTCTGTTTTGCAGACGGATTTGCAAACGTATTACTTCCAACGAACGCGGGACTTCTTCTCATATTAGGACTAACGACCGTTGATTATCCTAAATGGTTAAGATGGAGTTTGAAGATACATCTAACCTTATTTGCGCTAACGCTTGGTGTACTTGCCTTAGCACAATTCGTAGTATACGCTTAAGAGTTAAAGAACAAAATTCAAGCCCCGATTTTCGGGGCTTATTTAGTGAATACTTTCTTTGTTGTAGTTGTTTGTTTTACGTTGCTTATAGTAATTCTTGAATTCTTATTTTGCCTTTTTCTTTATGTTTAGTAGCCTTACTACAACAGGGCTAAGAACGACGTTTATTGCAAGTTCAAACAAAAAGTTTGCGCCCACCATACCGAGAAACATATATTCAACGGTGGATGGAAAACCGAAAGTAGTTGCCCACTGAGAAATAGTATCCATGAAGAATATGATGCATCCGAGTAAAAACACTCCGGTGTTAACTATGGGGCATACGATAGCAGAAAGAATGACCGCAAGGTAAACGTTCTTTTTTGAAACAAACTTATAAGTTAGCCCTGCAAGTAATCCTGCAAGTATTCCTTTTAGTAGTACGGTTACAACCGTGCCTAAAATATCAATTGCTAAAAAGGCTTGAGCATCACTTACAAGAACGATTGCGCCAAATACTAAACCCAACCAAGTGCTTGTTTTCGTTCCACAAGTTGCTGCTCCAATGACTATAGGCACAAGTACGAGTGATATGGCAAATGGACCAAACCGAATAAACTGACCTAAGAATTGCAATACGACCACAATGGCAGTATGTATTGCAGTGAGAGCTATAATCTTTGTAGATATTCCCTTTCTCTTATCATTTCTCATGTTAATATATTAATCTTTTTTTTCAATAATTTCAAATGATTTAGCTTTTTATGTTAATGATATTAAAAACACTCCCAAAGGGAGTGCTTGATATTTACAAAAAAACTATGCTTTTTATCTCCTGATTTTGTTAAGTATGGCTATAAGGATAGGACATAAAAACACGCAAATGACAAGCTCAAGCATTATGCCTGGTAGCGACATTGCCGAAACATACGATAGATTGGCCATGTGTTCTGCAAGGGACACGTTTGATGTCGCTAAAGATGCTATTAGTACTACAAACCCAATAATGAACATAGCTCCGTTTAATATGGTGCTAACGGCAGAAGAAATTATTGATGCAAGCAGAGGTTTCTTTTTTGCAATTCTCTTATAAATCAATCCTGCAACGAGACCCGCGAGCCCGCCCTTTAAAAGTATGCCGAGAATGAATAAATGGTGCATCTCGTACAGAAATACTTCCCAATTGAAAGCAAAGAAGGTAATGCCGTAAAGCATACCAATGAAAGCGCCGAATAAAGGACCGAAGGTGGCGGCGCCTACTATGATAGGTATTAGTGCTAATGAAAGTGGTACTATTACTATTGCTATCTTGAAGTATTGCACTACGCATTCTATAGCAATTACAAGAGCTATAAGAATAAGGGCAAGCACTATGCGCTTTTTAGATTTTTCTGTCTTAACCTTTTCCATACCTCTTTTAACTCCTATATCTTTTAAAGTGGTGAAATTATTAGAATCCGAAATAATTCATTGCATTGTCATGACAAATATCCTTAATTACCTTTTTAAGATAAGGTAGTTCACTTTCAGGATATTCGCCGTGCTCAACGAGATTGCCGAGATAATTAGCAAGTATTCTTCTAAAGTATTCGTGTCGTGCGTATGAAAGGAAACTTCTACTATCGGTTAGCATACCGATGAAAGTACCGATAGGT
>JAZQVF010000162.1:0-7487 GCA_045631675.1 Candidatus Stercoripulliclostridium sp. | reverse complement strand
ACAACGCTATTGCAGATATGACTGCAACCTTAACTATCAATAAGGCAACTTACGATATGAGTGCAGTTGTATTTGAAAATAGCACCGTTATCTACAACGGCACTGCTTTCTCTCTTGCTATTGAAGGTACGCTACCCACTGGTGTAACCGTATCTTACGAAAACAACGCTCAAACCGTTGTTGGCGAATACACCGTTACTGCAAGTTTTGCAGGTGATGCTATCAACTACAACGCTATTGCAGATATGACTGCAACCTTAACTATCAATAAGGCAACTTATGATATGAGCGCTATTAGCATTGCTAATAAGACCGTAGCCTACGACGGCAATACCTACTCCCTTGCTATTGAAGGCACCCTACCCACCGGCGTAACCGTTTCTTATAATAACAATGATAAGACCGAAGTTGGTGTATATACCGTTACTGCAAACTTTGCAGGCGATGCTACCAACTACAACGCTATCGCATCTATGAGCGCAACCCTTACCATTAAGGCAGTCGTTGTTGAAAATGACGTTAAAGACGTTGAAACCGGAAAGCCCGTTGCTAAAATTGAAAAGGAAGATGGATTCGCTCCCGATACTCAACTTGACGTTTCTCCATTTGAAGAAGAAAATACGAATGATGCAGTTAACGTTTCAAAGAAAGAAGAAATTATTGGCTCTTATGAATTAGGACTTAAACAAAATGGCGAAAGCGTTCAACCTGACGGCGACATCGTTGTAAAGATGCTCATTCCTAACAAATTAGCAGGTCGCGAATTCCGTATTGCTCACGTTCAAGACGGCGTTTCTCTTGGCGATATGCCCTATGAAATCGTAGACGGCTATGCAGTTATTCAAACTTCTCAATTAGGCGAATTCGTATTCGTAGCAGAAAAAGAAGGCCTTAGCGCAGGCGCTATCGTTGGTATCGTTTTAGGCGCTATCTTCTTCCTACTCATCGTTCTTTTCATCGTACTATTCATACTATGGAAAAAACGTGACGTTAAGCCCCTACCATTCCTTGTTCCCGCTTTCCGTGCAATAGACAACACCTTGTTCCAAACCAAATTAAACACCGTTGAATAAGAGACGGAAGTAGGCAAGTAAAAAAGGCTAAAAGAAAGAAAAGACTTTAATAAATAGTTCTTTCCATTCTTAACACTCATTAGGCACACCAAAACGGTGTGCCTATTTTTTAATTTACGTTCCTTTTTTGCGCTTGGTTGTAACCGTTTGGGGACACCCTATTCCAAAAAATAAATAACTTATTGTTATTAAAGAACATATTTGCTACAATAAGAGTAGGAATAAAAAGGCTGGAGGGGTATATGACTGCTTTATTTATCCTTGGTGGTTGGTTTTTTTGTGGGCTTGTCAAGTTTAGTTGGATATTGTTAAAATATGGTTGCGCTGCCATATATTTTTTACTATATTTTCTTTACAACTGTATTAAAAAATTAGTCTTAGGCATAATCTCATTAGTCAACAAAATTCGCGCACATATCCTTGCAAAAAAGGTCCAAAAAGACATTTTAGCCTTGAGCGAAAACTAAAACGAATAAAAAGTAACGCAAAAAAAGAACCACAAAACGTGGTTCTTTTTTGTTGCCTTTGACATAAGAGCCTAACTCACCCCATCAACTACGAACGTAAAGTTCGAATAGGGTTCGTGATTTATTACTCATAGTATTTGAAGGTAGCGCGAAAGCAAGTGTTTACACTTGTTCTTGTGCCATCATTTCCATTTTTACGTGCTTTATTCCGTTAATCTTTTACTCTTAATACAGTCATTTATACAATGATAAAAAGCAACAATTTTTGTCAACGTCTTTCCTTTTGCTCCATGTCCCAAAAAACGGACATCTGGTGGGATACAATAAAGAAAACAACAAATAAAAAGGAGATAACCTATGAGCAACATTAACGATTTTGTAATTGAAGACGGCAAACTTTTAAAATACAATGGCAACGATAACAACGTAGTCATTCCCGACGACGGTTCAGTCACCTCGTTAGGCGATAGTTGCTTCTTGGGGTGCGAATCACTTGAGAGTATCACGATTCCTGAGTCGGTCACGGCTTTGGGTGATGATTGTTTCTATTATTGCACATCATTAAAAAGCATCACGATTCCTGAGTCGGTCACTTCTTTGGGCGACGGTTGCTTCTTGGGGTGCGTATCGCTTGAGAGCATTTCTGTTGCGGAAGGAAACACCGTATACCATAGTAAAGACAACTGTCTAATTAAAACTGCCACTGGCAAGATGATTGCAATCTGTAAAAACAGCAGCATTCCTGTTGACGGCTCGGTCACCTCGTTGGGCAAGGATTGCTTTCATGGATACTCGTCACTTAAGAGCATTTCAATTCCCATGTCGGTCACCTCGTTGGGCGATGGTTGCTTCTCTTTGTGCGAATCACTTGAGAGTATCACGATTCCTGAGTCAGTCACGGCTTTGGGTGATGAGTGTTTCTATTATTGCACATCATTAAAAAGCATCACGATTCCTAAGTCGGTCACCTCGTTGGGCGACGGTTGCCTCTCTTGGTGCGCATCGCTTGAGAGTATTTCTGTTGCGGAAGGAAACACAGTATACCATAGTAAAGACAACTGTCTAATTAAAACTGCCACCGGCAAGATGATTGCGGGCTGTAAAAACAGCATCATTCCCGATGACGGTTCGGTCACCTCGTTGGGCAATAGTTGCTTTAATGGGTGCAAGTCGCTTGAGAGCATTACGATTCCTAAGTCGGTCACTTCTTTGGGTGATAGTTGCTTCGGTTGCTGCTCATCGCTCAAGAGTATCACTATTCCTGAGTCGGTCACCTCGTTGGGCGATTATTGCTTCGATGAGTGCTTATCGCTCAAGAGTATCTCGATTCCTGAGTCGGTCACTTCTTTGGGTGATGAGTGTTTCTATTATTGCACATCATTAAAAAGCATCACGATTCCTGAGTCGGTCACCTCGTTGGGCAAGGATTGCTTTCATGGGTGCGTTAATCTCACCATTTACGCAAAAGAAGGTAGTGTCGCGGCGAAATATGCCGAGGAGAATGACTTCAATCTAGAATTAATCTAATCTACTGTTCTTTCGCCTTTGAAACAGTGTTGAACCGAAAAAAACGTTAAATATTGGTTTGTATGCAATCGTGAGGTATGAAATTAATCCAAAGGTAAATACACGCTAAGCGTGATGCCATACGCGCAGTAGCGCAATTACATACACTCTACGAGTGATTACATACCAATCCTTATGGATTGTATAAAAAGACCTAAGTTGCGTTTAACTTAGGTCTTTTTGTGGTGGAGTTGAGGGGAGTTGAACCCCTGTTCTTACAAGTTACCGAATTGCTTTCTACATATTTAGCCTGTTGTTAGTTGTCGTATCCGTTAGGTCAATAGGCAAACCCCACTTCTACCAAGCCTTTAAGTTCCGTTTTTAGCCCAAGGCTTTGCTAAACTCGGTTCCCTGCTAAACCACGCCAGATTGCTACCCGCAGGAAGTAGGTCTGACGGCTGCAACTAAGCGGCAGCGTACTGAAGATTTGATTCGTCAGTTAATTTTAAGTTTCCGTTTTTACGGAGCCGAGCCTCCGATATGCTTACAACCCCTTAACGTTATAAGTCGAATCCGGTACAACCCCACGTTTTTATCTTTAAGGTGATATTATCATACTACTTTATGCTAAAATTTGCAATACTTAAACGCCATTTCCTCTCTTATCAATATACGTATGCCCTATTTTAAAGTTTCTAACACCAAGAAATTATTTACTTAATCTTTTGAGAGTTTCTTTGAAGCGAGGACGATTGTAGCGCTGTATTATGATGGGTGGAATATGGGTGAGTGCCCAAATGACACTAAGGACGGCGCTTGCAACGCCCGGCCAAATGGCAATTGGGATAAAGCCAAAAAGGAAGCATATAGTATGAGTGGCTTCTGCAACGCAACATTCCTTTATAAGTATGGGTAGTTTTTCAACGGCACCCATATCCATGCGCTTCTTTGGCATTATATTGGGGAATAGTTTAGTGATTATATTGCTAAAATCAGGCCACTTGGTCTTCCATTTTTTAATAGATACCTTTTCGTAAACCTTGCCATCTTTTTCCCATTTCCAGGCTCTGAAATAGAAGATATTAGGGTTAATCCATTTCCTTGGGAAAACTCTGCCTATTAAGAAAACAAGCAGTCCACTCCCTAATATTACGATTGCGCTATATAACCAATCCATTAACCCTTTCCTTATAAATTATATCTCTATTTCGCACGGTATTCTGTCTTTATAGACAGTCCAATGCGTGAAACCTATCTCTTTTGCAAGGGCGCTTACAAGGTCGTAACGGTAGCCTATGCTTTCCTTGTTGTGCGCGTCTGAAGAAAACGTTACCCTTCTTCCACCAAGTGTGTAATATCTTTCTAATATCCCCTTTTCAGGTAGATATAACATCTCTTTGTGCCTTATATGAGTGTTTATCTCAATGGTCTTATCCCTTTTGATTATCTCTTTTAAGATAAGGTCTATCTTTTCAAGATAGTTTTCTTGGAGTAGAGTATAGTTTTCAAAATTAACGTATCTCGTTACGTAGCCTATATGCCCCACTATATCGTAATCATAAGGCACCTTTACTGCCTCAAGTAGCAAGTCAAGATAACGATTGTATATCTCTTCTTGGCTCTTGCCGTCAAATATCTTGCCAAAATAGGCATCTCCACCATCCATAGTGTGTATGGAGTTTATGATAACGTCAAAACGATAGTTCGGTAGATTTTCCTTATACCACTCCACTACCTCAGGACAAAAGCCTGCCTCTACTCCAAAGGCTAAGTAAGTGCAAGCGTCTTTATACTTCTCTCTAAGCCTTTCTACGCCCTTATAATAGTTGTTTAAGCGTAGTTGTGGGATAAACCTTTCCGTAGTGCAATACTTGTAATCTCGGTCCAAATGCTCGGTGATAGCATAATACTCAAGTCCTAACTCAAGCGCACGCTTAATTAGGTTTTCCGCCCTCTCCCTGCCATCGTGAGAGTACTTTGAGTGACTATGACTATCAGATGGTATCTTCATATTACATCTCTTCAGGAGCCTTTATACCAAGCAAACGAAGTGATTCTTCAATTACTACGTGCGTTGCATATACGAGTGCTAAACGAGCGCGTACGTACTTTTCTTCTGCATTCAATATTCTGTTGTTGAGATAGTATCTGTTGAATGACTTCGCTACGTCAATGACGTATCTCGTTACGATGCTGGGCTCATACTTTTGAACTGCATCGCTTACGGTTGCTCTAAATCTGCTGATAAGTGAAACAAGTTCTTCACCCTCTTTACCACTAAGACCTTCAAGTTCTTCCGTGGTGAAAGGCTTATGAAGTTCTTCTACAAGAGCGCCTGCCTTACGCAAAATGCTCCTTGCACGTGCGTTAGTGTATTGTACGTATGGGCCCGTTTCTCCGTCAAAGGTGAGCACCTTGTCGTAACTAAAGGTTATGTCCTTAATGCGGTTGTTGGAAAGAGCAAAGAAGATTACTGCGCCTACGCCTACCTTTTCTGCTACTTCTTCCTTGTTTGCTAAGTTTGCATTCTTTTCACTAATGATGGCACAACTCTTTTCTACCGCCTTGTCAAGAACGTCTTTAAGCCATACAACCTTACCCTTACGAGTGGACATAGTACCGTCTTCAAGAGATACCATACCGAAAGGAACGTGAACAAGGTCTTTGTGCCACTCCTTGCCCATAAGTTCAATTACCTTGAAAAATTGCTTGAAGTGTAGGTTTTGTTGGTATGCTACAACGTATAAGCACTTGTAGAAATCATAGGTGTTTTTCCTATAAAACGCTGCTGCTAAGTCGCGAGTAGCATAGAGCGTTGCACCGTCTGCTTTAACCAAAAGACATGGGCTCATATTGTATTCGCTTAGGTCAACTATCTCTGCACCTTCTGAAACGGTAACAAGGTTTTGGGCTCTTAATTCATCAAGTACGGGTGCCATTTTATCGTTGTAGAAGGCTTCACCATTGTAACTATCAAAAGTAATATCAAGTCTGTCGTAAACCTTTCCAACTTCCTTTAAGGTTAACTCTTTGAACATATTGAAGAGTGCAAGCGCTTCTTCGTTGCCGTCTTCAATTTGCTTAAACCAATACCTTGCCTTATCGTCAAGAGTGGGGTCTTTTTCAGCCTCTTCGTGGAACTTTACGTATATCTTGGTGAGGGCAAGCATTCCTTCCTTTTCAACGTCAATAGTGTCACCCCAAAGTTTATAGGCAACTATAAGTTTACCAAACTGAGTACCCCAATCGCCAAGATGGTTGATGCCCACTGCATTATAACCAAGTTTCTTGTACATCTTGTAAAGCGCACCACCTATTACCGTAGTTGAAAGGTGTCCGATATGGAAGGGCTTTGCAATGTTGATGGAACTATAGTCTATACAAATAGTTTTGCCTTCCCCCTCGTTAGATGAACCATACTCACTGCCCTTAGCAATAACTTCACTTAAAATCTTACCTGCTTCTGCATTTCTGTCCAAAGTAAAATTAAGATAGCCGTTTACTGCTTCAATCTTCTTGAAGGGATGTGCCATTTTAGACATCTCGTTTGCAAGATCTTGCGCAATAACTACTGGGGGCTTTCTTAACGCCTTTGCAAACCTAAAGCAAGGTAGTGCGTAATCGCCAAGAGTGGTGTCTTGGGGAACAACTACGAATGACGCTGCCTCAACGGAGTCAACGCCTTCAACGTTAATTAACTTTGCGATTTCTTGTTTTACTTGAGTTAAATCCATATCTACTCCTGCTCCCTTGCAACCTGCTTATCTTTTACGTTGTAATAGGTCACTACAGGGAATTCCACTCTATCGGTGGTCGTTATTATCGTTTGTATGCCTTTGATTGCTTCAAAGAGTGCCTCTCTTCTCGTTACGTCAAGTTCACTCATTACGTCATCAAGAAGTAAAATAGGCTTTTCTCCCGTTCTTTTTTCAAAGGTCTTAATCTCTGCAAGTTTTAATGATAGCACCGCTGACCTTTGTTGCCCTTGTGAGCCAAATCTTCTAACGTCCACACCACTTGCAGAAATTTTTATATCGTCACGGTGTGGTCCTATTGTAGTATACTCCAACCTTTCATCATTCTTCCTTGCATCTTCAAGAAGTAATTTGAAGGTTTCTTCCATATTCTCTTCACCTACGCTTTCCGTTTCATATAGAAGAGAAAGTTTTTCCTTGCCTGAAGTTAACTTTAGATGCATATCTTCTGCAATGGGAGAAAGGTCTTCAATAAACTTTTTTCTCTCCCTTATGATATAGCACGCTACCCTTGTGAAGTCTGCGTCCACAATCTTTAGCATATCGCCTAAAGAAGGTCTGCCTTTATACGTTTTGAGTATCTTGTTTCTTTGTTGAAGTAGTGCATTATACCTTTGAAGAGCATAGAAATAGGTCTTGCTTTGTTGGGATATTCCTATATCCATAAACCTTCTTCTATCTTGTGG
>JAZQVF010000161.1:0-2757 GCA_045631675.1 Candidatus Stercoripulliclostridium sp. | reverse complement strand
TGTTGATTGAGTATCATTACAAGCAACGATAGAAATGGAAAGTAAGGCAACGAGAAGTAACGTTACCAAAACGATAAATATTTTGTTTTTCATTTTTACCCCTAAAAGAGTAAGGATAGCCTATAGGCTACCCTTACGATTTTTTTGAATAGGATTACTTAATAATTGACGCTTCCCAACTTGCAGGTGCTTCGTAGCCCATCAATTTTGCTACGGTACCTGCTACGTTTGCAAGTCCCATATTTTCGTTTTCAGCGATTTCTACGTCTGCACCGTAAACGATAAATGGTACGGGGTTAAGGCTGTGAGCAGTACGTGGTTGTAGTCCGCCCTTTTTGGTCTTTTCAAGCATTTCGTCCGCGTTACCATGGTCTGCCGTGATAAGAAGAATTGCATTCTTTTCATCAATAACGGGGAGAAGTCTTGCAAGCGCAAGGTCAACGGATTCTACACCTATTACGGTTGCTTCCATATTACCGGTGTGTCCAACCATATCGCCGTTTGGGTAATTGCAACGAATGAAACCGTACTTCTCTGAACGAATTGCATTGATGAGTGCATCGGTTACTTCAGCGCTCTTCATCCAAGGACGTTCATCAAATGAAACTTTATCAGAAGGAATTTCTTCAAATATTTCAAGTTCTTCACTGAATTTATCGGAACGATTACCATTCCAGAAGTAGGTTACGTGACCATACTTTTGGGTTTCACTCACTGCATATTGTGCAACACCCTTGTTTACCAAGAACTCGCTAAGAGTATCCTTAATGCAAGGAGGCTCAACTAAGAAACGCTTGGGAAGATGAAGGTCTCCATCGTATTGGAGCATACCTGCATACATTACCTTAGGTGCATTTCCTCTATCAAATTCAGTAAAGTTTTCATTGTCAAAAGCCATACTGATTTCAATAGCACGGTCACCACGGAAATTGAAGAGAATTACGGAGTCGTTGTCTTCAATCTTGCCTACGGGTGCGCCGTTTTCAACTACTACGAATGCAGGAAGATCTTGGTCAATGATGCCTACGGTTTCTGCTCTGAAAGTATTGATTGCTTCAGTTGCAGAGTTAAAGCCCCTACCGATTCCGTGTACGTGTACGTTGTAACCATTCTTTACCATATCCCAGTTAGCACAGTAACGGTCCATAGTAATCTTCATTCTGCCACCACCTGAGGCAATTTTGCCATCAAAGTTAGCGTCGTTTAATGAAGAAAGGGTTTCTTCAAGCATATCTACGTAGGTAAGTGCGCTCGTTGCAGGTACGTCACGTCCGTCAAGAAGAATATGTACTCTTGCCTTCTTTACGCCTTGTTCCTTTGCTGATTTGAGCATAGCAATAAGGTGTGAAACGTTGGAGTGTACGTTACCATCACTAAGTAGACCGATAAAGTGCATGGTTGAACCATTTTCAACTACGTTGTCCTTTAGTTCCTTCCATGCCTTACTTTCGTATATAGCACCACTTTCAATTGATTCGTTAACAAGTTTTGCACCTTGTGAGTAAACTTGACCACAACCAAGTGCGTTATGGCCTACTTCACTATTGCCCATATCATCGTCAGAGGGTAGACCTACTGCCGTGCCGTGTGCCTTAAGATAGGTGTGGGGGCAAGTTGCAAGAAGTTTGTCAAGAGTGGGAGTACGTGCTTCGGTTACGGCATCGCCAAGTCCGGTTTTGGACTTGCCGATACCATCCATAACAACTAAAACGATTTGTCTATCCATATATCTTAGTAATTTACAACCTTTGAGAAATCTTCTGCTTTAAGAGATGCGCCACCGATAAGTCCACCGTCTATTTCAGGCATTGACATAAGTTCAGTTGCGTTCTTAGCATTCATAGAGCCACCGTATTGGATACGCATTGCGTTAGCAGCGGTCTTATTGTAAAGTTTTCTAATAGCCTTACGGATAATAGCGATGGTGTCGTGTGCTTCTTGAGCAGTAGCAGTCTTGCCGGTGCCGATTGCCCATACGGGTTCGTAAGCAACAACGATTCTCTTAAGATATGCCTTGTCAATACCTTCAAATGCACCGTTGGTTTGGCGGATAACAACTTCTGCAGTCTTGCCTGCTTCACGTTCTTCAAGGGTTTCACCTACGCAAATGATGGGTTTAAGACCTGCTTCAAGAGCAGCCTTAACTCTTGCGTTAACGCTTTGGTCGGTTTCACCGAAATATTGACGACGTTCACTGTGTCCAATGATTACGTATTCAACCTTAAGTTCTTTGAGCATTTCTGCTGAAATTTCACCGGTGTATGCGCCCTTAGGTGCCCATGCAACGTTTTGTGCGCCAAGTTTAATTTTGGTGCCACGGATAGCCTTGCGAGCAGTATCAATGTTGGTGAAAGGAACGCAAACTACAACTTCACACTTAGCATCTGCTACCAAGGGAGCGATTTCAGCAAGAAGTTTCTTGGTGGTTGCGTTGGTATTGTTCATTTTCCAGTTACCTGCGATAATAGGTCTTTTCATTACGTTTATCTCCTTTTGGATATTTCTTATTGTTAATTATTTTCGCTTATTTATTGTTCAAGCAAGCAACGCCGGGTAGTTCTAGACCTTCTAGGAATTCTAGAGAAGCACCGCCACCGGTAGAGATGTGGCTCATCTTATCAGCGTAGCCGAGTTGCTTTACTGCTGCAGCGCTATCGCCACCGCCGATAATGGTGGTTGCGTCGGTTTCTGCTAGTGCGCTAGCAACTGCGATGGTACCCTTTGCAAGAATGGGATTTTCGAAAACGCCCATAGGTC
>JAZQVF010000160.1:0-8764 GCA_045631675.1 Candidatus Stercoripulliclostridium sp. | reverse complement strand
CGCACTACTTGTTAACCTAAGTGAGTTTGTAAACGCGTTCAGAGGCCTAGCCAGTTATATGATGTCTTTCCTTGCAATCATCTACTTGGGCAAGAGTGGACAAACCTTATTCTTTGGTATATGCACGGGCGTAGGCACTTTTGTAGGTATGTTTATCATCAAGGCACTTATGAAGAAATTTAGTGAGCGCACCCTTTATATTGCATCGGGCCTATATTCCGTATGTATCAACTGTCTTGCATTCTTAGTGGGTTACTTTGCATTTAGCAACACAGACAATATCTTCCTTATCATTTTGTTCTTCCTATTTATGTTCCTTGTAGGTTTCCAATATGGAGCATCAAACCTACTTCCCACCTTGTTTGGAGCAGATATTATTGAAGAAATTGAAGCAAAGACAGGCAAACGTAATGATGCAAGTTATACTTGGATAGTAGCGCTTGGTAGTTCAATTAGTGGTATAATCGTTCAAACGATAGCACCCCTTATTCTTCTTAAAGACAACCTCATCGGCTATCAACCACACTACACCGATGCAGTTACCGGGCTAACGGTATATCCCACCAATAGTCTTAAAACGGCACTATGGATGCTTGCATTCTATACCATCTTCCACGGAATATGTATGATGGCAGCAGGTATACCATTCTTCTTCTACGACCTAACGGGCGAAAAGAAGAAAGCAGTGCACGAAGCAGCCCTAAGAAAGCGCGAAGAAATAAGACTTCAACAAGAAAGCGAGCAAGTGGAAGCCGAAGTTGCATAAAAGAAAAGAGCCTCAATGAGGCTCTTAATTTTTGTCTAAAATATGGTATCTTATTGCAACCCAAACAAAATTATCGTTCCCACCATCATAAGCACGGGACCAATGAGTGTTGCAACGTGGAAAACGGTGTGAATATATTTCTTCTTAATGGAGTAAAGGATAAGTCCACCCACGCAGAATATAAAACCTATTAGGAAGAATAGGTTAACGGTTAAGGTTGCAAAAGGGGAATTAATATTAAGGATATATATAATAAGTAAAATGCCACCGATAACGGCATCAACGACCACGCCAAACACCTTGAAGCGCACGACGTCGTAAATGCAAAGGCAAGCGTTAATAATTGCAAGTGCAAAGCAAATACCAACTCCAATATAATTTATAATATGGTCGCTAAAAAGTAGAGCAAAAGGCACACCGCAAGCAGTAACGAGAAAGGCGATATTTGCATGGTCAATTCTTCTTGCCCAACTCTTTTTAGGCTTATCGGTGAGCGCGTGATACACCCCGGACGTAGTATATACCTGCATCGCGGGAATGCACAAAAGAATGGCGGCAAAGACTTCTTTTATAGAACTTGCCACAACGAGAAGATAGATCATAAACGCAAGAGCAATAGGCGCCCCAACCCCATGAGTTATAGCATTCCACAACTCCTCGTTAGGAGTATAATATCTTAGCCCATATTTTTCATATTCTTCTTTCAACAAAGTTTCATCCATACGCTCTCTCCTTGTTTCTATTATACAAATTACCTATTAATTTTGTAAACGCAAATATAAAAGAAAATTAATTTTTTTCAATATATGATGTCCCACCAAGGTCACGTCACCTTTGTTAAACTTTATTGCAAGAAGGAGGGCGATATGGAAAAAGAAAACTTAAACATGTTTGAAATATTAGCAACAAAGTGGGAAGAGCTTGGGTTTGGTTGCGTATACGAAGGATCGTTAAAAATTAATCATTTTTTAGAGGTTTTCAACGCGACCTATGAGCTTTTGAGAGATTATGCATTTAAGACGTTTATTCCAAGAGAAATACAGGTGCTTGCATACGCAATGTACAGGTTTTGTTTTGGGAAAGAGAGTGTATGTAAGTGGTTAACTCGCACTTTTTATGAAAAAGTATTTTCTAAAACTCCACCATCCACGTATCCCGAAGGGGTTGATGTAGCAATACCTGGTGGAGAGCAATTCTTTATTGAATATGGAAAGTTAAAAGAAGGCATAGATAAGCTTATAAAGCTTGGAGATAAGGTGGAGCTAAAAGTAAAACATTCTGTGAATTATAGTGGGAAAACTTATGAAAGACTTTGCAAGAGATGGGAAGACTTGTTGGAAGATGCAAAGAATTCTCATGAGAGTATCTTTGCGGAGTATGACTTTTTAGATGAGTTCGTTCCTCTGTTTGAAAAATCCTATCATATCCTAAAATTCTTTTCTACAAGAAAGACTATTGATAGGTGCAATGTTCAACTTATAAATCGCATGCAGGACTTTGCTTATTTAAATGAAACAAGCGAGATGGCAACGTCCTGTTCAACCATGACCATGCTTTTTTTAGATACAATAATTGCAATCAATCCGAGCTTAGAAGAACCACGTAGTGCTGTCGTTTGCTATCAATGGGATAGGTATACCTTAGACTTTGAAAATGTAAGAGAAAGCATATTAGGTTATTGTTCATTTTTGAATTATTGGTGTACCAAAGACCAATAAACAGGAGTCAAAATGAAAGATAATTCCATTCGTAAAATTTTAATAGAGTACCTTTCAATTCAGCATAAGGAATATCGCATCTATCAAGAAAAGAACGTAGGTTCTTCAATTTGTGATCTAATGCTTGTTACTGACAAACTCATAGGCTATGAAATTAAAAGTGATAGTGATACGTATGAAAGACTTGCGCACCAGGTGACGGCGTATGACAAATTTTTTGATCTCAACTACGTAGTGGTTGGTTGTTCTCATGCAAAAAGCATAGAAGATCACGTTCCAAATAGTTGGGGTATAATAGTCGTTGATGAAAGTAATATTGAGGTTGTAAGAGAGGCAACGAAAAACAAGAAAGTCTCACGTAAAAAGCAGCTTTCTATGCTATGGAAGTTGGAACTTAAAAATATATTAATGAAAAACTATTTACCTCTATTCCCTCAAAAAAGCAAAGAATTTTTGTGTGAAAAAATCATTGAGGGTGTGCCATATCATTTATTAGGCGGACAGATTGCTACGGAATTGCTTAATAGAGATTATTCAATTTATGATGCCAATGATAATACTCAGTCTAATCTAAAAAATAATGTAGTCAAAATAGAGTTGCCAAAGAAATTTTTATTTTCAAGTAAAGAAATAATTGATTGTTTATCTGAAGAAAATCTGCACGAATTTACGCTTGATAAATGGATGACAATTTACAAAATGGCATATTCTAAAATGATTAAAAAGGAGAATAGGATTGCTTTGTTGGAGGGGGAAAAGCGCACCTATCCAACGGCACAAATACCGTTTGATGACATAGAAGTTTATTTGGGAGCTCCTTGGATACCAGTTGAAATATTGATTGAATTTTGCATAGAGATATTTAAAATTGATGGTTGCTATTGGGGTGATATGCATGAAAAGTGTATAAAATATGAGGAGATAACTGGTTCCTATCATGTAGAAAACCCCATTCACTTCAATAAAGAAATTATTTCTCTGTATGGTACAAGTCGTTGTAATGCAATGCGAATATTAAGTTGTACGTTAAATTTGAGACGTATACAAGTTCACGATTGCTATGTTTTAAACGTAGAAGAGACCCTCGCTGCTATTGAAAAGCAAAAGCTACAACAAGAGGCGTTTAGGGAATGGTTGGGAAAAGACCCATATAGAAGGTATCTTATAGAGCAAGCATACAACAAACTTTTTGCAGATTTCAAGCCTGAAAGTTATGATGGAAGTGATATAGAGTTTTTTGGTATGAATGAAAAAATTAAACTTTTTGATTATCAAAAAAATGCTGTTAAGAAGATAATGACGACTGAGAATACCTTACTTTCTTTTGATGTAGGGGCAGGCAAAACTTACATTATGATAGCCTCAGCAATGGAAATGCGAAGAAGTGGTTTGTCAAGGAAGAATATGTTTGTTGTGCCAAATAGTTTGGTAGGGCAATGGGAGCAAATGTTTGTTGATTTATACCCCAAAGCAAAAGTTTTAGCAGTGGATCCCAAATCATTTACGCCTGAAAAGCGCCAAAAGGTATTTAAACAAATGAAAGAGGGAGATTACGACGGAATCATAATAGCGTATAGCTGTTTTGAAATGTTATCCCTTTCAGGTGATTATCTTTCAAATGCATTAGAAGAAAGAGTAGGTGGAATAAAACGTCGTATAGAAGAAATAAGAGCATTGGCGAATATTTCACAAATAAGAAGAGCTTTAGAAAATGAAATTGAGTACCTTAAGAAAGTTTTTTCCAGCTTATTGGATCAATCAAAGAAATGTGAACAGTTTCCTTTTGATGAACTTGAAATTAACACTTTGTTTGTTGATGAAGCACATAATTTCAAAAACATACCATTAAGATGTCGCTTAAAGAACGTAAAAGGCATTAACGTGAACGGTTCAAACAAATGTGATGAAATGTTGGAAAAGGTGCGATTTGTGCAGAGAATGAATGACGGTAGAGGCGTGGTTTTTGCAACGGGAACACCGCTTTGCAACTCAATATCTGATGCATATGCAATGCAGATGTATTTGCAACCTGAGGATTTAAAAAAGATGAAGCTTGAACGTTTTGACAAATGGATAAAAACTTTTTCTAAAGCTGAAACTATTTTTGAGATTGACGTTAATGCCAGAAACTATAGGATGGTAGATCGCTTTGCTAAATTTTTTAATTTAAAAGAGCTCTCCAAAATGTTCTCTAAAGTTGCTATATATCATAGAGTTGATAAAGATGGCCTACCTACGTTTGATGGATATGACGACGTACTTATAGAGAAGAGTAAAGACCTTCATGATTATATGCAAGAGCTTTATGAACGTACCGAGAATATTATAGCGAAGAATGTTGATAGATGCAAAGATAACATGCTTAAGGTTACCACAGATGGACGAAAGGCCGCCCTTTCTTTAAATTTGGTTGGGAAGGTAGAAAAATATGATGAATATAGTAAGATACGTCGTTGTGTAGACAACGTACTTAGAGTATATAACGAGCATGAGGGTTGTTCTCAACTTATATTTTGTGATAATTCCACACCTAAAGGAGATTACAACGTTTATGATGACTTAAAAGGCTATTTAATAGAAAGAGGTGTTCCACCCAAAGAGATTGCTTTTGTGCACACTGCTACGAATGAAGAGTCAAAGGTTAGGTTGTATAATGCGGTAAATGCAGGAAAGATACGTGTTTTAATAGGTTCAACTTTTAAGTTAGGAATAGGAGCAAATGTACAAACCAAACTTAAAGCCATTCATCATCTTGACGTGCCGTGGCGTCCTGCGGATATGGTTCAAAGAGAGGGAAGAATTTTAAGACGGGGTAATGAAAATGAAAGCATAGAGATATACCGCTACGTAGTGAAGGGTAGTTTTGATTCTTATTCTTGGCAGATACTTGAAACCAAACAAAAGTTTATTTCTCAATTTTTAAGTGGAAATAATACAATGAAGAGTATAGAAGACTTTGAAAACGACGAACTCAATTACGCACAAGTAAAGGCTATTGCATTGGAAGAGCCGTTGATGAAAGAGTATGCAGAAAAGGAAAATGAATTAAAAAGTGCCAAGATGGTTTTGCGTCAAGAGGTTAAACAAAAAGAAGATGCAAAACAATCTTTGAAAGAAGCAGACGAACAATTAAATGCCTTGCATGGTAAGTTGGAAAACGATAAAGACTCCTTGACTTACATATGTTGTAATAAAACTAAACTTATAGAAGAATGTGATAATTTAATGTCTTTAATGGAAGGAAAGGACTTGCAAGATGGAGTGAGCTTTGGGAAGGTTGGCGAGTTTTACGTCCAAATTATCAAAGATGAAATAAAGGGAAAGACCTATCTTTCAATGGAAAGGTTGGATAATATTTATAAAATTGAGTGGGGCGAAACTGTCAATGGAAACAAGCGCAAACTACACAATTTCATAAGTCACTTTGATAAACATATTGAAAAACGCGAAAATGCAATTGCCAAAGCACAAGAGCGAAAGAATATTGCAATAGCCCAACTTGATTACAACAGTGATATTAGCTTAAAGGTAAAACAGTTAGAATTAGAGTTAAAAGAAATTTTTGAAAAATTATCAGAGGAAGAAGGGTTATCGGCATGAACAAAGAAACCTTAATTTCAGTTATTAGTAAAATGATAGATTGTGGGCAAATTTCCACTCAAGCAGTACAAGCACTTTCTTCCTTAGGGTACGTTGAGGCAAAGGGTGTAGTAGAAATTTGTGTACGTAATAGACTTGTAAAAAAGGACGGGGACAAACTTGTCCCCAACGTGTCCTTTGAAGAGTTTATATCTCTTGTTGAAAAAAATGAACTTGATTTTTCTTTAGAGCATATTGTTGCAAAAAAGGGACAGGATATTGCCTTTTTAATTGCGGATTATACCGATCTCATACCAATTGCTGGCAAACCTAAGTTTTTTGCCAAATGTCCCTTCCATTTTGAGCATCAGCCCTCAATGATAATAAACGTTGAAGAACAATCTTTTCATTGTTTTTCTTGTGGTTTAAGTGGCTTAGCGAGTGATTTTAAAGCATTAATAGAAGAAAAAGGCATAAAGAAAAAGGGCGATTAGTTCGCCCTTTTCTTAAAATCTTCGGGAAATTTCTCTTTGATTTTTTCTGTTATAGACTCTAATGCGTTATGATATAAAGAACCACATTTTGCCTTTACAAGTGCCATAGGATGACTTGTCCAAAGAACGAGAGTGTTATTTAAATATGGAATGTCTTCTATTGTAGTAACTACATCTTCATTGTTTTTTAAACTAGGTAGATTTGTCAAAGTATCTTCTAGACCTAATCCTTTTGAAATTGTTTCGGCATATGGTGCCCCATAAAATATTATAACGTCAGGCTTTACTATTTCAATTTCTCTTTGTAGCAAAGTGCTTTCAACACCATTTTCCCAATTTACCAGTGTGTGTGGTTTTAAATTTTCGCCTGTGTTCTGTAATTTATAAGTCGTTTTGTCTCCATTTTTATTAATAAAGACTCCATGAAGTTTATCAATATTATTCCAACATATATTGTATTGAGTCTGTTTCCTTAACTTCCTTATAAAATTCCAAAATTGTCCTCGGTTAGAGGATTTGAACTCATTTTGATTCAACTTATGAATTTGTCTATCAAAATATCTAATAAACCAAGTCTGATCGTATGTTGTGGTTGTCCCAAGAAAGTTGTTGTTAGACTCTTCTCCAACAATCATTATGGTTTTTGTTGGTCTTTCAAACTCTTTTTCAGAAAGCCCCAAACAAAATGGTGCAGAGTATTCATTTTCATTTGAATATTTTGGATCCTTATTTTTTAACTCTGCGTACCATTTAGCAGTACTATTGCTTAATTGTTTGTTAATTTTTTGTACGTCCATTTTTTATTTACTCCTTCTCACGATATGCTTTTTGTGCATATTTAAGGTTTTTTCTAAATCTTTTTGCACTTCGAGTCCGTTATTTATTATAATTCTCTATCGCTTTTTGTAGGTCGGTTTTGATATCGTCTATTAAACCTTGTGGGCTAATTACCTTTACGTGAGTTGCGTATTGTAGCGCCCAAAATTTCATTGCCTTTAGGTTTACTTTCGTTTCGCAAAGTACTTCATCGTTTTCTTCTTTTATAAATCGTATATCGCTTCCAAACCAGTCCATCAAGTCGTTGTAGAGATAAGTCTTTGCTCTAAAGGTTACCTTTTCACTTTCCCCACTAAACATATAGATATGCTCTGCCATATGCTTTCCAAGGGGCAAGCCATATTTAATTTCCGGGATTTCACTTTGTTGTTTACGTACACTATGTTCAATAGCTTTAACGTTTTTAAGCCTATCAATCCTAAAATGTGCAACGTTGTTAAACTTGTCTATGTTACCAATGAGGTAATATTTCCCATTGGTGATTACCAGTTGATAGGGGTTTACAACGTATTCCTTCAACGTGCCGTCATTCCATTTTCTTTCGTGTAGTTTTTTATCCTTTTCAAAAGAGCAAACGTTAAATTTTACTTTTTGGTTTTTTGATATTGCTTCTTCCAAGATTTCTACGTTTAATAGTACGTCTTTATTTTTATATTGATTATTAGGTAAATAAACTACGTGTTTAACCTTATCCTTAAAATATATATTAGATTGCTTTTTAAGTTTTTCAATTATATCTTTTGCAAGCTCGTTTGAAAGTAGATTAGAAAAGAGTAGGCTATCAATAAGTAGTCTTAATTCGGTGTCGTCAAACTCGTGCTCTAAATACCAATCGGTCAGAATTTCTTCTTCGCCCGTTTTATTTACCCTTGTTACTTTTTTGTACTCCAAATTGTAACCCACACTTAGTAGGTTATCAAGGTTGCGCCTAATCGCCTTACGGTCAACGACAACGTCATACTTACTTTCAAGCAAGTGTTTTATATCAACTACTTTAAGCGTATGACTTGCATCACTATAAGTTTTTAATATTTCCAATATCTGTAATGGGAGTAGATTTTTAGGAGTATCGCTCATTTTTCTTTTTCTCCTTTATGAATATATTATACACTATGTACTTATATATTACAATACATAATGTGACAAAAATGGTACATCATATTATGTATTATGGTGGTATCAAACAATAAGGAGAGTTTATGAAAAATTATTATCTAACCGAAAAAGGGGAACTTTGTAGAGAGAAGATTAAAGGTATTTATCAAATACCTGCAGGTGTTAGGGAAATAGAAAGTAGGTGCTTTTTGTATGAGAAAGAAATGGAAGGCGTCATAATACCGAATGGTTTAGAGAGGATAGGAAGGCAAGCC
>JAZQVF010000159.1:0-2807 GCA_045631675.1 Candidatus Stercoripulliclostridium sp. | reverse complement strand
AGAACTGCAGTTATGCTTATCGGTGACGTTAACGGCATTACTCCTTCTAACACGGGCGCAGGATACATTCTAAGAAGACTACTCCGTCGTGCAATTAGATACACCAAGAACTTAGGTATTCCTGCAACTGAAATGTGCGAAGTAGCAAAGATCTTCATTGAAAAGATTTACGATGAGGCATATCCCCTACTCGTTGAAAAGGAAGATTATATTCTTGAAGAGATCACTAAAGAAATCAAGAAGTTTGAAGTTACCCTTGCAAGTGGTATGAAAGAGTTTGACAAGATAGTAAGCGGAATGCAAAGAAAGAACGAGTTTATGTCTCAAAAAGACCCCAACTACGTTCCCGAAACTGAAATTTCAGGCAAGCAAGCATTCAGACTCTACGACACCTTTGGATACCCCTTAGAACTCACCATTGAACTTGCAAACGAGAGAAACCTTACCGTTGATGAGAAGGGCTTTAACGAGGCGTTTAAGGCACACCAAGAACTTTCTAAGGCTCAAGCACAAGCAGCAAAGGGTGGACTTACCGAACAAACTCTTGAAACCACTCATTTACATACTGCAACCCACCTACTACTCGCTTCCTTAAGAAAGGTACTCAACGATGAAAACGTAATGCAAAAGGGTTCAAACATTACTGCAGAAAGACTACGTGTTGACTTCAACTTTGCTCGCCCCCTAACCGCTGAAGAAATTAAGGCAGTTGAAGAAGAAGTTAACGGAGCAATTAACGCAGGCGTAGATATCGTTTGTGAAGAAATGACCGTTGAAAAGGCACGCGCAGAAGGTGCAATCGGTGTATTCGGCGATAAGTACGGTGAAATCGTTAAGGTATACACTATGGGTAAGTACAGCAAGGAAATTTGTGGTGGACCACACGCAAATAACACTAAGGAACTTGGAACTTTCAAAATTCAAAAGGAACAAAGTTCTTCATCAGGCGTTCGCCGTATAAAGGCAGTATTAGTTAAATAGACCTCGCCCATAAGCGAATAATTTTAAAAAAACACCACCCTCCTCGGTTGCGTACGTATAAGTATGCTTGCCGTTGGTCGGTGGTTTTTTTTGCATTCTTCAACCTATTTCAAGTACGTTTATCGCCAACAAAGTTGGCATTTAGCACTCGCTTAGCGAGAAATTAACGTTATTAGAGTATAAATTCGAACTTGCTTTGTTAATAAAACAATGTTATTCTTTTAATAGACGTTATAAGGAGTTGTAATATGAAAAAAGCATTTGTTGGTTTTGTTTCGTTGATTTTCGTATTCACTATGGCTTTGGGGGTATTTTCTCTTATGGGAACAAATGAATTTTCCTATCTTTCTTACGCAAACGCTCAAAACAATGGGGTAGACACCCTTAGATTTAATGAAAACGGCAAGTTTAAAATTATGCACGTTGCTGATACTCATTTAAAATACGGAATGAGAGTGGAAGAAACGCTTTGGCTCATAGGAGTTTCTTGTGATAGAGAAAATCCCGATTTAGTAGTACTTACAGGGGACAATCTTTACAACTACGATGATGCAAACGAAACCAAGAAATTAATCTCTGAACTTATGAACGTCTTTGAAAGTCGCAACATTCCCGTTGCAATTACTTTTGGTAACCACGACTCTGAAAGGGGCGCGATGACGCGTGACGAGTTGTTAGACGCTTACAATGCCTTTTCTTGTTCCGTTTCAAACGACGTTAAGGAACTGAGTGGAACGGGTACTTATAATCTCCCTATTCTTTCAAGCACGAGTGATAAGGTTGCCTTTAACGTGTGGTTATTTGATTCGGGCGATTACGATGAAGAAGAAAGATACTCTCAGGTACAAGAAGACCAAATTGCGTGGTATAGGGAAAAGAGCGATGCACTCAAAAAAGAAAACGGTGGAGAAAAGGTTAACTCTCTTGTATTCCAACATATAATCGTACCTGAAATCTACGATGCTTTAGTTAAGAGAGACAGTTCAGTAGCCTATTCGTATAGACACATATATAACAAGGGAGAGTATTACCACCTAAACGAAGAAAACACCAATTCGGGTGTATTGCGCGAAAAGCCCTGTCCCGGCTACTACAATTACGGACAATTTGATGCTCTTGTAGAACAAGGGGACGTGCTTGCAATGTTCGTAGGGCACGACCATAGCAATTCCTTTAGCGTAAAGCACAAAGGTATAGACATAGTAAACACTTTGAGTGCAAGGTACAATTGGCCCTTTGGCTCCACTCGTTTCGGCTATAGAGTAATAACCATAGATGAAAGTGATATCACCACCTATCAAACGGAATCGGTAAGTTACCAAGACTTTATAACCTACGAGTTTGCAAACACCAAAAAGGACGTAGACCAATTTGGATATAGACTTGCACGTAGACTTGCATTCAAAGGCATAGTACGACAAGCCTTTGATGAATTCTGCTTTAAGGTAGTAGAATTCTTTACTGATAGAAAGGTAAGGTTTTGATTCCACGTTCCTAACCAACTTTCCCAAAACAAAAGGCACTCTTGTCGCTCTATGCGACAACTAAATAAATCCTTGCGGATTTGTGATATTCGTCTAACGACGAGTGATATTGCCTTTCGGCAGTGATATTCGCCGTTTGCGAGTTGTGGATTTATTTAATATAACTGCGACGGCAAGGCGCAATCTAACGCAAGAGCTTTCTTGCATATCACTTTTAGCCACAAGGCTAAAAATACAACTGTTTTAATCTCTAAAACAAAAGGCACCCTTGCGAGTGCCTTACTTTATCTTCTTCTATTCTTCATAGCTTATATTTTATATGTAATTTTAATTAAAAAAGAA
>JAZQVF010000158.1:0-3334 GCA_045631675.1 Candidatus Stercoripulliclostridium sp. | reverse complement strand
TTTGCAAGCCGTCGTATGGCAGACCAAATTATGATTTCTATCTGCTATGCTCAACAAAACGTAAAGATTATCGGCACCGACCCCGGAATTACCGCTGAATTAAACGGTGGTACCCATATGGCTCTTGAAGATATCGGTATGCTACGCTCCATTCCTAACATTCTTATTTACGAACCCACCGACGTTATGGAGTTTTACAAGGCACTTCCACAAATTCATAACTATCCATATCCTTGTTATATAAGAATGCATAGAAAAAATCCTGCACTTTTAACTAAGGAAAGTGATGAAGTGGATATCTTAAAGGCTCGCATTATGCGTGCAGGTACCGATTGCACCGTTGTTGCAAGTGGTATTATGGTGGAAACTGCACTTCAAGCAGCAGAAGAACTTGAAAAAGAAGGCATTAGCGTAGAGGTTGTATGTTGCCACACCGTAAAACCCATTGATGGCGAAACTATCGTGGCATCTGCAAAAAAGACGGGAGCAGTAGTAACTGCAGAAAACCATAACGTTATGGGCGCACTTAGAAGTGCCGTTTGCGAAGTGCTTGCAGAAAATTATCCCGTACCCGTAGAATCAGTTGGTGTTAAGGAAAAGTTTGGCGAGGTAGGAAAAGTTCCATATCTACGCAAGGCTTTCAATATGGAAGTTTGCGACGTAGTAGGGGCGATTCGTAAAGTAATTACAAGAAAATAAGTTAAGATCTCGTATTTTAGCGACCTACATCACAAAAGTACAATCCCCCGTAGGGTTACGTACGCTTTAGTACACGTTCCTTGGGGGATTTTATTTTGCTCGTATCTCATCTAAACTCAACTGCACAAATTAAAAAGCCTTGCAGGGGAAATTATTTTACACTATTGCAAAAAATTTTCTTTGTGATATAATAGTATTATTAAATAAGGGGGACACCCCAAAAAGATAAGGAGAATATTATAATGAAAAAAGCATTATCAATCGTAGCAGTTCTCGCTCTCGTAGCAGTTCTCGGCGTAGCTCTCGTAGCATGTATCCCTGGCGATCCTGACAAAGCAAAGGCAAATCTTGAAGAAGCTGGTTATGAAGTATCAGTTGCTAAAGCATCTGATGGTACCGGTGTTCAAATGGGTCTTGAATTGACCTATGGTAAAGGCTGCATCGCAACCGTTAACGCAGTTAAGGGCGAATTCTCACTTGCTCAAGGCGCAGACGTTGATATGGTAGCTATCATTTACTTCAAGGATTCTGCAAGTGCTAAGGCATATTGGGAAACCGTTAAGGATGAAGAATTAGAAGAAGGCTGGGTAGCAAAGCAAAGCGGTAAGATCGTTTATGCAGGCACCGAAGCAGGCGTTAAGGCAGCTGGCTAAGATTTAATCTAACAAATAAAAGGAACCCCATCGGGGTTCTTTTTATTTTATAGAAAAGAATATTCAGTCGTCATATTATTTAATTTTTCCACCACCTAAACAAACATGCTCATCGTATAGTACTGCGTATTGTCCACTTGTAACGGCTCTTACGGGAGTGTCGGCAACGACTCTTACGTCTTTACCCTCAACGAAGGCGGTAGCAGGGGTTAATTTTTCACGATGGCGAGTGCGTAGTAGTACCCGTTGACCGTTTTCTATAGGGTCGCAAATATAATTAAAGTCTTCTGCGATAAGTTCTTTTGTAAAGAGTTCGTCGCATTCTCCTTGGTTTACGTATAATATGTTTTTGTGAACGTCCTTTTTAACGATATAATAGGGGGCATCGTTTTTTTCTCCCTTAATACCACCAAGACCAAAACCCTTTCTTTGTCCTATGGTGTAGTAGAATACGCCGTCGTGTTCACCTATAACTTTGCCGTCAAGGGTACAAATCTTGCCCTTTTGCATAGGTAGATAACTCTTAAGGAACTTTCTAAAATCTCTCTCACCAATAAAGCAAATGCCCGTACTATCCTTCTTTTCAGCAGTAGCAAGTCCGTTTTCTTCTGCAATCTTTCTAACGGTAGGCTTATCTATATCGGTTAGTGGGAATATGACGTTATCTATTTGGTTTTGTTTTACTTGGTTTAGGAAATAAGTTTGATCCTTGTTTTCATCTTTAGCGCGAGTAAGATAGGTCTTTCCATCTCTCCTTTCCACGCCACAGTAGTGTCCCGTAGCAATGTAGTCTGCACCTATCTTTCTTGCATATTCACGGAAAGGACCAAACTTAATCTCTACGTTGCATAATACGTCGGGGTTAGGAGTTCTTCCTGCCTTGTATTCTTCAAGGAATAATTTGAAAACACGGTCTTGATATTCCTTAGAAAGGTCTATGGTATAGTAGGGTATGTCAAGAAGTGATGCAACTTTTCTTACGTCGGAATAATCTTCTTCTGCCGTACAGCAGCCGTTATCGTCTTCTTCATGCCAATTGCGCATAAAAAGACCGAGCACGTCGTAACCTTGCTCTTTAAGTAGGAGTGCAGCAACACTGCTGTCAACACCACCGCTCATTCCAACAACCACTTTTTTCTTCATACCTTATATCCTTATATAATATATCACGCGTGCGCACACGCGCGAGGGGACCCAAAAATTTTAAGAGTTTTTGTCGACTTGTGTTATATTAAGAAGACAGCCCCAATATATTGTAACGTTACCTTAACGAGAAAAATAATTTTTTAAAAAATTAAATTTCTTTATTGACAAAGGGGAATAATTTTAATAGAATGGAATTCCCCTTTGTAGGTGGCGTACCCGAAAGGAGTCGAACCTTCCACCTTGAGAGTCGGAGTCTCACGCTCTATCCAACTGAGCTACGGGTACCTACTTATATATAGTATAATCTAAAAAAGGGGTTGTGTAAACAAAAAAGTGTAACTTGAAAACAGTATGTAATTAGCAAAGAAAAATTTGTTAAAAATTTTATTAAAAATTGTTTGACTTTTGTTTTCTAATGCTATATTATATAAAGGCTGTCCGTTATGGACAGTTTTGTGTACCTTGACAATTGAACAGACAGTAAGAAGCGAGAATTAAGTGTTTTAAAACACTAAACACACAAAAGTCTTTTTTAAAGACAGTTAATTTTTTTGAGAATTAAATGCTTCAAATTTTTACGCTAGTAAAAGAGAAGTTTTAAGCTAAGATTGAACTAAAGAGTTTGATCCTGGCTCAGGACGAACGCTGGCGGCATGCCTAACACATGCAAGTCGAACGGAGAATTCCTTCGGGAATTCTTAGTGGCGAACGGGTGAGTAACGCGTAGGCAACCTGCCCTTTGGATGGGGACAACATTCCGAAAGGAGTGCTAATACCGAATGTGACGATTTTACCGCATGGTTTAATCGTGAAAGATGGCCTCTACATGTAAGCTA
>JAZQVF010000157.1:0-2150 GCA_045631675.1 Candidatus Stercoripulliclostridium sp. | reverse complement strand
AGCAAGAAATATTATCTATTGATCGGCTCTTATAAGGTCGTAAGTTTATCTAAATAAAAAAACAAGCCAAATAGTGTTATGGCGGGACCGCGAAAGACTGTCTTGCTCTTTGTAAAATAACAATTATATTGCTTGCACATAAATGCGATACAGGTAATTCAAACACAAGTGCAAGCACTTGCTTTCGCCAGGTTTGGCTTATGCCAAACTTGTGCACCCTGTTTGCTAAAGCAAACGGGATGCTTCCCACCGTAGGAACAAAAAAAGAAAAAGACGAACATGAGGTTCGTCTTATTTCTTTTTTGGTGCCGAAGGCGGGACTTGAACCCGCACGAGGTCATCCCTCAGCGGATTTTGAGTCCGCCGCGTCTGCCATTCCACCACTTCGGCTTAGTGCTAAATTATATTAGCATATTTAATGGGCGTTTTGCAATACTTTTATTGCCCTTTTTATCAAAATTTCTCGGTTGACCTATGCCGTTTTGTTCGGTATAATATTAATATATCACAAAGGAGTTTTCGTTATGTGGCCTATTATCGGTAGTGTTATTGGTGTTCTTTCCTTTTTAGTTATCCTTCTTTTTGCAGGAATGGGCTTTGGCTTTTATGGAATGATTGTAAAAGCAAAAAGCAATTTTGAAGATATGCCCGATGAGGAACTTGACGAGTACCATTTGCACGTGCGTACTCAAGAAAGGAAACTTCGTTCATTTCCATCTGAGCCCGTTCAAGTTGCCACTAAGGACGGCTTGAAACTTTACGGCAATTTTATAAGGGCAGAGGGCGATAGCAAGATTACAATTCTATGCTTGCACGGATATACTTCAAACGGCTACGGTGAGTTTGGAGAAAAGGCACAAGACTACCTTAAAAATGGTTGGAACGTTATGCTTGTAAACCATCGTAATCACGGACCAAGCGAGGGTAAATACGTAGGCTTTGCAACTCTTGATAGATACGATGCCTTAGAATGGCTTAAAGAAGTGGAAAAACTCGTTCCCGGTGGCGACATATTCATTACCGGTGTTTCTATGGGTGGTGCTACTGCTATGCAAACTGCCAACTTAGAACTACCAACGGCAGTCAAGGGTATAATTGAAGATTGTGGTTTTACCACTTGTAAAGAAGAGTTTATTTGGCGCGCCCGTACCGTTGTTAAGAGTACCCCAAAGTGGGCAATAGAGATTTTAGGTCTTTATATGAAAGTGTTTGCAGGGTACGGCTTGGAAGATAGTTCCTCTCTTATTTCTTGCAAGGAAGCAAAGGTCCCTATGATGTTCATTCACGGCAACGCAGACGACGTAGTTCCCGTAGAAATGGCATACGAATGCTACGAGGCTTGTACTACTGAAAAGGAACTTGTAATAATAGAAGGATGCAAGCACGCAAGGGCGCACTATCACGCAAGAGAGCAATACATGGACGCATTCACGCGTTTTGTTAACAAATACAAAAGCAATTGACTTTTATGAGTTGGTGTGGTAGATTAAATACCGACCGAGGTGTAGCGCAGTTTGGTAGCGCGCTTGGTTCGGGACCAAGAGGTCGTGGGTTCGAATCCCGTCACCTCGACCAAAAAGAAAACACGCAGTTTTGCGTGTTTTTCTTTTTGCCGAGTTTGGCGGGATAGCACACCCGTTTGCTTTAGCAAACAGGGTGCGCAAGTTTGCGTGAGCAAACCTAGCGAAAGCGAACACTTTGTGTTCGTGTACGTGTTATCAGTATCGTTTATAACGTGGTGTTTTGTTGTGTATTATCTCTATTATGAGCGAGACATTCTTTTGCTATCCCGTCAGACTCGGTAAAAACAGAGCACACAACTAATTACGAGGATAAACCGTTTGCTTTAGCAAGCAGGGTGCGGTGGTTTGGCTTACAAACCCAACGAGCAGCCCAAGAGTCAAAACAACCACAACACTATTAAACTTTGAGGATAAGTAACTATTAAACGGCAGAGTGTCGAGTGCCCCCGCCTTCGGCACCATTTAAGAAGCAAAGGTTTTATATAATTGTGTCAGACCTTTTTTTCTTTGCATAAAGGGAGTTCTTTCCTTTCTGTAAGTAAACAGCAGAGCCTTGTACGGTAGGTGAATGTATTGAAAAAATGCGAAATTTGTGCTATAATAAACTCATCGATAAATAAGAATTTG
>JAZQVF010000156.1:0-19504 GCA_045631675.1 Candidatus Stercoripulliclostridium sp. | reverse complement strand
ACTACGTTGGCGTATACTTCTACCTTGAAGAAACGGGCGCACAAATTAGTGAAATAGCCTACGACCTAAGTGGACATAAGATTGCAGGTCTAACTAAGGGTAATCCCACGAGAGACGTTTATGCCTATGCAACGCTTAACGACGGTCAAGTACTAAAGGTTATCTTCCACTTCCTTGACAAGACCGTTGAATCTATAAACGCAGGTCAACTTGACGATAGCACCTTGTGGTTAGACCCATATACCGAAGATAACGTTAGCGTACCTAACGTAATAACTATCAACTTCGCAGAAGGTAAGGCACTTGAATACAACGTAACTTGGGAAGTACCCACCGACTTTGAAGTTATGTACGACACCTATAGAAGGGTACTTGGTGGAGATGCTAACAACTACTTTGCATTTATTTCTACCTTGACCGGCTACACCGGACTCGTAGACCAAGACCTACTACTAATGGTAAAGGTTTACGACAGAGTATTTGATAGTTACGAACTCGTAAACGGAATAACCGATTACTATGTAAATTACCAAGAGCCAAACGCTTACTACCAATATGAAGACGTATTTAGTGGTAAGGCAAGCGACCTACCAAGTATCGTAGAAAGCGTATACTCAGGTGGCAAAGACTACGCTCTCGTATGGAACTTTACCGATGAGCAAATTACCGCTGAAGGCGCTCTTAACGCAATTTACGTAACCGGTAACATTTACAATGCAGACCGCGGACAACCCGTTGTAATCAAGGTCTATATTGATAGTTACAAATATCAAGCAACCCGTCGTCCTACCACAAACGGTGACTATATCATTATGGAAGGCGACTCAATGAGATTTATTATCAACGCAATAACGGGAGTTTCTTCTTCCAATCACTATCTCGTTGACTTTGAAGTAACTTCTTCCAACCCTGCAACTACGGGACAAACCCGCGTTGTAAGTAAGAAGTTCATACCACAAGGTATTGAACCTTCCGACGTAGACCCTGCATACGGCTCAGACTATGCTTATCGTATCATTTGGGACCAAGACGCTCTCAATAGAGCAAAGAGTCAAGGCTCTGCGAGTGGTTACTTCATTCTTGCAAACGAACTCGGCGCAAATATGTTCCATCTCACTCCTGCAATTTATCAATACGAGAACCCCAACATTCTTCAAATTGACTTAGGCTACGGAATGGGAACTGAAAACAACGCCATCTTCGTTGTAAACCCCTTGAACCCCATCTTTGAAAACGCAAAGGTTTCTGCAATCGGTACTTATAACACCGAATATGCCATCAGTTACGATGATCAAGGCTTGGTAACGAGAGTAATTTGGGACGTAGCAGGTACTCCAAAACTTTCAGACACCATGCTTGCAGGTGGCGTAGTTAGAAATTGGCAAGTAGTACTTGAATTAACCAATCCAAAGGATGCAAACTTCATTTACACGCAAACCTTTGAAATCGTTCTCGTAGCACTTGACATGAGCCCAACGAGTTACATCAACAACCAAGCGGCAAGCACCTTAACTAACGCATCCTACAAGACCAATTACAACGCTTCTACGTACGCAGGCGCGCCCAATCCTTATAAGGACTTGTACCTTGACTATCTCATCGGTCAAACGGTAACGAGAGAGGGTGTAACCGACAACCTTCTAAACACTGCAATTAGAGATTATCATCTATCAGAAGGTCGCCTAACCTACGTCGTAACGGAGTGGGATAGCAACGTTTATACTTCAAACAATACCAAGACTCAATACTCTAAGAAAGTTGTAATCAACGATAGAGAGTACACCACCAATATGGTTAAGAGAGTATGGAATCAAAAGTTTGAAATTACCGGTCTAAACCTTGGATACGGAATGGGTACGGATTCCTTGAAAGCCGATGAAATCGGTGTAGGCGCACAAAGAATAGTAACCGTACTCAACCCTGTACAACCATATTTTGGCGAGATGTATGCAAGCGACCCATACGTAACCAAACTACTCGCTGAAAACGTAGAAGGCACCTACGACGGCAACGATATCAGCACTATGGGATACACCTTCAGTATCACTTGGTGGGATAGGGAAAACAATGGCGACACCGTAGTATTCGGTAGTGAATACTTTGGTGGTGGAATGCTCAACTATTGGAAGGTAAAGGTAAGCGTATACGATGGCGCAAACGTAGTATACGAACAAATCGTAAACGTAATGATACTACTTCTTGATATGACTCC
Organism: Candidatus Stercoripulliclostridium sp.; assembly: GCA_045631675.1. GTDB lineage: Bacteria > Bacillota > Clostridia > Christensenellales > DTU072 > Stercoripulliclostridium_A. The sequence goes on along the minus strand of JAZQVF010000156.1, from coordinate 17,292 downwards.
AAACGGTCAAACTACCTTCTATAGCGAAAGTGAAAATACCCTTTCCAACGCACAAGTTAAGACCACTTATACTGAAAATACCTATAATGGTGTGGAAAACCCATACGGTATCTATTATTCCACTATGATTAGTTCGCTCAACAACGGCGCACTTGAACAAATTACCGCCAACAACTATACCTATAGAGTGGTACGCTGGGGTGCTTATGAAAACCTTGACGACGGCACTAAGGTAAGAAAGAGTGAAGTGGTAGAAGTAATCGTAAACGGCTCCGTAATCGCAACCGTTGAAACCGACCTATTTGAAACGAAAATCAATGCATAATTAAACGGTGGGAGCCGTAAGGCTCCCCCGGGAGGTTAGATAGAATGAACAGAAAATTACCGAGATTAATTCTGATTTTACTAATAGTGGCGCTTGCTTTTGCGCTACTTGCTTGTTCGCCATCAGGCGAAGAACCCAACGTACCACCCGTAAATAATGACGGTGGCAACGTCGTTAACCCTAACGATCCGAGTTCATCACAAGCAATCAACAAGAGTCAAATTTTCCAAGAGATAAAGGAAGGTTTGGTTAATGCCGGCACGCGCATTGATGAAACTATCACCGGTACTCGTTACGTAGACTCAAGTTATACTTTGGTTGCAAACTCCGTAAATATCGGCGTTGAATACCAAGCAAACTATGACCTATCAAACGACCAAGATAGTGAAATTATGGTGCGTATCTTTGACTATAACGAAGAAGAAAACACCGCGTTCGTTTATTACGTAAACAACACCTTATATTTACAATTTGGTGATAAATACGTTAAGATGGCAGACTTCGGTGGCACTTCCACCTTCAAACTCTTCTATGAAACTATCACTAAACTTGATATGGAGCAAACGTTATTCTCGGTTGACTTTGCAAGCAAGATTGAGTCTATGTCAAGTTTTGCAGAAACCCAAAACATTTCAAAAATCATTCTATCCGACACTGAACATAACGTAACCGTAAGAAACATCAACCTTGACCAATTAAAGTCCACCGTAAACGACTTTATACAAGACAATATTGCAACCGTAGGCACTCGCCTTGATGCAATTACCAACAAGATTTTAGGCTTTGAACTTAGTGATCTCGGCAGAGTTCAAGTAGGTCTATTTACTGCAACTGAAATGTTGACGGTGTTTGAAAAGGAATTAGACGGCGACCTTAACGTAACCGATTTCTCACTTACGTTTGCAGGTAATCAATCCAACAATATTGACACCTACTATTTTGACGCTAACTATTCCACTCAATATAAGACGGGTGCAATTAGATTAACGCAATTTGACGATCCTAACACCAACCACTACGTATCAATGAATGCAAGTGCAATTCATTTCGTAGGCGACCTTTATATTCCTTACTTTGACCAAACCTTTGATGCAGAAATTAAGGGTAACTTCTCAGCCGACGACAACTTAAAGAACGAGATGTTCTTTGACGTTGTAAATCGCACGGAAAACCAAGGTGGATTTGAGTATGCCATCAACGAAAGAATATTCGGTGCTATGTACAAAAACGGCACTATGTACTTTGATGGAAAGGGACTTCTTGAAAACTATCTCGGCGACTTCTTGGATTATGAAAAGTTAGGGCTACCAAGGGTACAGTTCCAAGGATTAAATATGTCTGAGGAACTACAAGCACTTCTTGAAAAGACGTTAGGACTCGTTGCTCTTGACCTAAATCTTGGTGGAATATTCGGCGAAAACGAAGAAGGTAATCCATCACTCAAGGACAACCAAAAGGCTCTCGTATTGCTTGAAAAGGTAAGAAGTGAAAAGGGCGTATTCTATATTACCATTGACAACGAATTCGTAACCGAAGTTATTGGCGAAAGCAGTGAAACCATAATTTCTTCCATTGCAAACTCTCTTGGTATGGAAGAAGGTCTCGTAAGAGACATCATTGAACTCGGCTACTTTGATAATCTCAACTTAGTGCTTGCTTGGAATACCCTTGACGATTCCATTAGTATCACGACAAGAGTAGGGGAAGAAGAAATCTTCATTCTAACCCTTGCAAGCCAAAAGATACCTGAAAGTGGCCTTGTAATCACCTTCCCCGACGTTGAAGAAACGGGATACTTTGATAGTTTTGAAGACTTCAATAATCCGGAAACCATCAACGTACATATGGAAGGAACTTTGCGCGCACAAGGAAAGGAAAGAAGTGATATTTCCGCCCTTATGGGTCTATTCGTAGGCGACATTAGCGGTAAGAATACTCCCCTTGAATTAACCGTTAGCGATTCCTTATATATAATAATGGATTTATGGCAAACGGGTAATGAATTCTTCGTTAACGCAAAAGTAAGTATGAACGGAGTAAACTTGTTTGACGTTTGCTCAGATATGGCAAACCCCGAAAACATACTCGTTAACAACTACGGCTTAGGCGTAAAGTATAAGATGCCAAGAACGGAAATTCTTGCTCTTATCGGCGAACTTACTGAAAACAAGGAATTGTGGCAATTTGAGTCTATCGTAAACGCATTTGAAACCATCGTAGAAGATGCAATCATTGAATTACGCGACGACGATATCCTTGTTAAACTTAGTCCTTACGGCACGGGTGATAGCAAACGTGACCCATTAAAGGAAATCTTTGGTGTTGAAGGCTTTATTGCAGAAATGGCAGTAAGCGTAGGCTTTGAAACCCCTGCAGACCTTGCAAACGGCGACGATTATGAAACACCCGTAATCAACGTTGTAGATGAAGTACAATGGACTTCTATCTATGAAGCAACTTGGGTAGACACTGCAATGGTATCCTTTGGAGATAAGCATATTGAGTTCAAACTTACCTTTGAAGGGGAATCAGCAACTCTCGTTACCGGTGTTTACGAATATCACCCCGAAGCAAGACTATTTGGCCAAAAGGCAACTTATAGATTATTCTTTACCGATACCGTAAACGGCACGAGCGTAGTTGAGGCACTCTACTATAATGAGATGACCATTGACCCTGCGCTTGAAAGCCCCATTCCAGAAACTATTGAAGTAGTATATACCAATGGTAGAAGGGGATTCCTTGCTTATGAAATTGAAGGCTTCCCATACACCAACGAAACGATAACCCAACTTATGGGTGGTATGCGTGCAAGAGATTTTGAAGTAGTAATCGGTAAAGGCTCTATAGCAGAAACGAGATTTACCCTTCGTTTGAACGTGCTTGGTAGAAATATCAAAGTGCCTTCAGGTGATTACGTATCCAACGTACCAATCGTTGCTAAGGTTGTAATTGACCCATACGAATACTCACTTAACAAGAAGAGAGCAGAGGCAGTAGGCGAAAGTTATTATCCCTTCAAGTATAGAGAAGAAGGTGATGCTTCCGGTCTTTCACCCGAAACCCTTGCAATTGCATTCTACAACTATCCCGACAGCGAAGAATATCGTTACGTATATCTTGAAAACTTTGATTGGGGCTTTGATGAAAGCAAGATTACCTATGCAGGTGGTATGTTTATTCAATACGCTAAGTATCATACCCTTGACGTTGCTCTTGAAGTATTCGTTCAAGCAAAGGAAGTTGCATACGTTCAAATTAACGATGAAAACAACGGCTACTATACCGTTGATAGTTTGGTTAAGTCAACCTATACCATTCCAAGCATAACCACTGAAGAAAACGAAGTAAGAATTTACTTTGAAACGGGCAAGTATAGAATTATCGGTAATGAGCCAAACGGCTTTGTAAATACCGACCCCAACTGCGATGGTTACTATGACACTGCTCTTGGTTGGAGTATAACTGAAGCGGACAACGTAACTATTGACCGCTCCATACACCCACTTGCAAACGGCAAGACCAACAAGACCGTTTGCTCATTCGGTGATGACTTAGTTGGTAAGCAAGAAGTTACCTTGACGGTAGTTTGTCCTACCCGTGTAATAGGTACTCGTGCCGACACCGTGCTTGCAGTAACTTCCGTTCAATACGATCAAGACGGCATAATTGACGACCAACTTACCACCTACGAAGCAGTTAAGGTAAGCCTTGCAAGTTTCAGTGCAAACGGCAACGTTCAAAGCGACTACTTTGAATTTGACCCATATAGCACGAGCGATGAAAATATGTACCTACCAAAAGTTGTTTACGTAAGCGTTGTTTACGAAGGAAAAGAACAACTTATAGGTTATCCCGTAACTTGGATTGACGACGGCTCTAACGTTATTGATGCAGATGGCAAAATTATGAACGCTTTCTCCCTTGAAACCTACGTAAGAGTAAAGGGTGTTATCGGTGATAACGTAGAAGGTGGTCTCACACAAACGCTTGAAATGGTTATCCATAACAAGTCAGGTAGTTACCAAAACGTTCTAATGCTTGATGAAAACGACCTTAGAATGGACGTTGTAATTAAGAGATATAACGAATACAACACTGAAATTCCACAAGGGGATGAAAGTCAAGTTGAAGCATATAGAAGATACTTTATCGTAGGACTAAACCCATACGATAAGGTAGTACTCCCAAGCAAGATAACGCTACAATTCCCCGTAGAAAGTGGCATTGAAGACAAAACCTTCCCTGCAAATTGGTATCTAAGCGACAACCGTCCTGCAAGTGAAATTCTTGCCTCACCTCAAGGTGGAGAAATTATCGTTTATACCGACATTCAAAGTGAAGAAAGCGACGGACTACTCAACCAAACTATTGAACTAACTCTGAGTTACGATAGAAAGGAAGTCGTAAAGCATCGTATTTACGGCGTATCAGACTCTGCAGACGCAGGCTACCTTATCCAACACGAAAACGGACAAGGAGCAGTAATCTACTACGTTGAAATTGACACCTACAAGGCAGACTCACAAGAACTTTACGACAAGTTGAGTGCAGGTCTTAACAAGGTAGGCATCGGCTTTAACGACGGCTCACGCTCAAACGACGTTGAAGTAAGTTGGCTAAACGTTGACGAACTCCTTGAAATACTACAAAGCCCCCTAGGCTCTTCTACCTATTATAATAACGGCAAGTATGAAGACGACATCTTCTTCCTTCGTGGTATCATAAGAGAAGGCACCGTGCAAGAGCAAGAAATCAGCATGGGCTTTAAGGTATTTGCAAGAGTACTTGGAGAAATCAACTTCACCAATTTTGATCCTAACCTATCTATAAAAGATAATAACGGCGTACCACAAGTACAATTAGTTACTGAAACCAAGCGCGCAAGCGCAACGACTGATGAAAACGGAGAAACCACCGTAACTATGGTTGGTAACAACGTAATTAACGTTACCTTCAATAAGTATTTTGCACTTCGTGGCGAATACACCGATGCAAACGGCATTCTCGTAGAAGGCTTAACTACACCAAGTCAATACGTACGCTATCTATTCTCCAACGCATCGTTAAGTTTTGCAGACTCCGTTCGCAACAACGAACTCGTATACACCCTTCGTGAAGACTTTGACGATCTCGTATACGGCAACAAGACTACGACGGACACTGACGTTACCATAACTTCCACTCACGTAATCATTCGTTTAACCATAAACAAACTTTCAGAAGGCAGTTGCTTGCAACCCTTTGCCGTAACGCTAACCTATCTAAAGGATAGTTCTGAACTAAACGAGTACGATGCACAAAACGAATCGGTTGAAGTGTTTGATGCAAACGGTAACCCACTTTACGAAACCAACGAAGGTTACGTACTTGATAATGCATACGTAGTAAGATACGTAAATAGTGGGGACGTTACCTACAATAATCTCGTTTGGTATGCAGATGAAGCAGTTTCAAGTTTAATTACTTCTGAATCAATAGCACAAGGTGCAATCGTTAAGAATATTAAGTACGATTTCTTCAACTTTACTTCCACTCGCACCATTAAGTTATATACGTATCTACCAAACGGACAAAAGTATAATCGTCATTTGAACTTCTATTCTAAGAACGTAAACCTTACCAACTATAAGACGGAAGGGGATAGTTTATATCAAGTAGTAAACGGAACTCTTGAAATAGAAAACGTATACGATTATCTACCACTTGACAACTTCATTGCAAACGTATCAACCACCATTATCCCCAACCAAACTGCAATGTTTATAAGCAGTAGTGAAATAAGATTTACTCTTGAAAACGGTTGGATGCCTGCAAGTGCGTTTGCAGACGATAGTGATGCAACCAAGTTTGATATGGCAAAACTTTCAAGCGCCATTACTTCTGCAGGACTTAACCCCACCTTGCTTGCAACGGGTAGCATTCTTGGATACAACGGAGAAAGACAAGTTATTAACCTATACGTAAAAGTACGTATCCTTTCTAACGGTCAAATCAGCCATAAAGATTACGATATTGAAGGCAACAAACTTGTTTACGATCAATATTCAAACGATGGAAACGGCTCTTTCGTATTGCCAAAAGATATTAAGGTAACTTTTGGCGACGTATACTACGAGTTTGACGAAAGCGATAACGTAAAGTATGAAATTCGTACCAAGGGAGAACCTTACGAATTCTTTGAAACGAATGAACTTACTTACAACAACTTAGGACATACCTTAGGCGATCGTTACGGCTACGAAATAAACGACGTAATTTTCCTAAGAGTTACCTTGCCCGACGGCAATAACTCACTCCGCCTAACGGTATGTTTCCCCTCAAGACAACTTGAAGACGTTGCATATCTTTCCAAGACCGGTGAAAATAGCACTATGCAAATTAGTGGCGTTTACTATATTGACCCATACGATACTGCAACCTTCTCCATTCCTTCAACGGCACTATTCAAGTACGAAGGCGAAAGCAAGTATCTAACTCAAAACGTATCTTGGACTTTGGCAAGCGAAGGCGCACCCTTTGAAAGAGATGCAAACGGCAATTACGTATACGTAGGCAGTGATTATAAGGGCGCAAGTTACTTATTCTATTCATCACTACAAAACTTTGATGCAAACGACAAAGAACAAATATTCATTATGCAAGTTTACGTACTTAAGAGAAGTGTGGAAAACAAGCCAAGTGAATATAAGGAAAATTACTATATTGATAATCCCTTTGCAACGAGAGTTGAGGAACTACCGTATCTACTCCCCGAAGAGGCGTTCTTTGACCTAAGTGAGGTTACCGCAATTGATAGTACTGCAAGCGCAAAGTTGAGTGCGCTCTACAACGAATTAAGTGATGAAAACACCAACACTATCACCTACTTCAAGGAAGTATTTGATGCAGGCGTAAGCATCTATAACGAAGAATTCGTTCAAAAGTTGACTCCCGTAACGCCAAGCGTTTTATGGAAGAAGGATGCAACGACTAAACTTGTTGACGACGACGTTCTCGTAACCGGTGGATTTAACTTTAAGATATACGGTTACGTAGGCGCAGGCGAGGGCGCTGATAGAAAGGAAGGCGAAGTCATAGAAATGACTATCTACGCAGAAACCTGGGAATTCAAGGCAATCAACGGCTTGGTTGACTACGTTGTTGAATTCAACGACTACACTATGGTTTCACTCTCTTCAAGTTTTGAAGTAACCTTCAAAGTAGGCGTAGTAGACAAAGTTATTACCTTCTATCCCGAGCATTATGCAACCGATAGCATTAAGGAAAGAACGGTTATCGTTTGGAACAAGAAGAATTGGGCAGATAGCAACGAACTTGGCTCAGTTACCTTCAAGAATAACTTCAAGACGAGAGAAGAAAACACCATTACCACCTATAACAACTATAAGTTTGACGCACAGATGGTTGGTATTGATGAAATCAGTTTCGGTTACGGCGGCGGATATGCAACGAGTGGTAACGTAGAACTCGTTATTGACCCATTGAACCCCGTAATTCCCACTAAGGCACTTGCAAGGGGTAAACTACAAACGGATAGCCAACTTGAAATTGACCTTGGCGAAGTTAACATTGAATGGATTGTAACCGATGCAAATAGCACCGATAGTATTTACTACGTTGACTTTGCAGGTGGCACGAGAAGAATTGAATGTAGGGTAACTTCAAGTGGACAAAACACCAATGAATTCCCATTCGTTGTAAACGTAACCTATCTCAACCGTACTCCCGATACCATTTCAACGGAAGAAACCGGTTATACCAACGTTGGTAAGGACGGCGCATACTACCCACTTCTCCGTACCACGCAAAACGTAGAAGGTGGTATCGTTAAGAACTATACCTTCGTAGTAGACCCCACGCCTACCGACACGAGATTGTTTGAAGTAAACGGCAACACTAACGTATATTACCCACTCAAAGAAGGTGGATACGCAAGAAGTCGCTACACCTTGCCAAGCGTACTATGGATAACTTTTGCTAACGACTATGAAATCGGTAGCATAGGTGCAGAAGGCTTGCAAAAACTTGGTGCAGAAATCTGCTTAAAGGACGTTGAATGGATAATTAGCCGTGATATATCTCTAATCGGTACCGAAGTTGCAGGTAGCAATATTACTGCAAAGATTAGAAAGTTTAGAGTAGAATACGTTTCAAACGGACAAACCTATACTTCCAAACTTTACGACTTCGTTGATGCAGATAGTCACTTAGGAAAGAATCTTGACCTTGTTTTGACCACCACGAATAGACAAGTTGAGTACACTTACGTACTAAACAACGGCGAACAAGAAACGCTTTCTAAAGTTCCAGACGGCTCGGCAATTAACTATCAAAAGGCATTTGATGAGTTCTATATTGACCCATACAACATCTCCTTCCCAAGCGACCTTTACGTAATCTTCAGCGGAACGACCATTCCATTCCACGCAACGGAAATTGAATGGAGTTATGATGAAAGTTACCTATCCAACCATAAGGTTATTACCGGTAAGGTAGAGCCACAATTTATGTTCATTATGGCAAGTATGCAAGTATACGGAACCACTCTTGAGATTCAATTCCCAATTCGTTCTCGTGATATACCTACTTCCGTTGTAACGGGCAGTGGCGAACTTACCACCGAACCACTACTTGGTGGTACCTTGTACGTACTCAAAGGCAAGCCCGTTGAAGAACAATTACCCACCAAGTTATTCTATCGCTTTGACTATAGCGACGGCACTTCAGAAATAGCAGAAGTACCACTTACCTTCCCTGCAGTAAGTATCTCAACCATAAATACTGCCGAAGCGGGCAAGGTTTATAGTAACATTAAGGCTCAACTCGGTAAGGTTGACGACGACAACATCGTGTTCACCGTAATCGTTATTGATCCTAAACTCTTCGTACTAAAAGACACCGTAAACAACTCGGCAATCGGCGAAAGTTCATCACAAAGCGCAACGGTTACTAAGGGTGGATTTATCTACGACTTTATAGCAATAGGCGTAAACGCAGCAGGCGCATACGTACCTGGTCCTGAAACTTCCATTCTTCCCGACAAGGTAATCATTTCCGATGATGGCGAATTTATGGACATCGTTAACGTTGACTACGACGTAGAAAACGGTATTGCAGTAATCAACTGTAGATACTCGTTCCTTTCATTCAGCGACTCCTCAAGACTTTCAGGCGACAAGGAAGGAAGTGGCGAAAATAGCGACAAAATGTACCTAAGTTTCACCGTACCCGTCAAGACCTATTCCTACAACTGGATAGAGTCAACCGAGGCTAAGTTTGAAAAGACTATCTTTGAATTTGAACTTGGTACCATCATAACTGCGTCCGATATGCCACTTACCGTTGACGGCATCGCACCACTTTGGGAACTCAATAGCGTTAACCCATATAGAGCAGGACAATATACTGCAACCTGTCACTACAAGAATGCTTATGGTAAGATTATCACCGGCGAAGTAACCGTAATTATCAATAGACGTAGCATAAAAGCAGAAGATTTCACGTGGGTAAAGAATGCAGATGACGTTGATTTCCGTAATAGGGTTTACACCGGCGAAAAACTTAACGTGGAAGACTTCTTAGAATTCGGTACCTTCCTTCGTGAAGACGGCACTTACGGTATGCTAAACGGCTACACCATAATGTACTCTATTGACTATAGACAAAATTGGCAATACGAACAACCCGTATCCGTAAAAGAAGAAGGCGCAAGAGATTACTTCGTAAGAATTATCATTAACGAGTCCGACGACTATAACTATACCGGTTACGTTGACTATCAAATGATTATCACCAAGTGTGAAATCTTAAAGGAAGACATCTACTTCCACAACGGCAACCACGAAAAGATAGTGGAAAGCGACTATAACTTCATAAACAAGGACGGCGCTAACGATAGAGTAAGCGTAATGCAAATTGAGTTTGAATACGACGGCACCGAAAAACTACCAAACATCGGTGGTATACCAAAGGATACTAAGTATCAAACAGCCTTTGCTATGTACGATCCTGAAAGCACCAACCAAGCATACAACGCAAACCTACGTCCGGTAAATGCAGGCACCTACATTATGAGATTATACTTTGATCTTGACCAACGTAACTATAGCGTTTCAGCAGACACCGAGTTGACGATAGTAATCATAATCAACAAGAAAGAAGTAAACTACTCCATTCTTCCCACTATGCCTTACACCGGCGAATACTTTGATGCAGTCGTAGTAGGTCTTCCCGAAGTGCTTGGCGACATTACCGTTGAATATAGTTACTTTGATAAGAGTACGAACGCTCTTCTTCCCGCAGGTAGCAAACTCCGCGATGCAGGTACCTATCTTGTAACCGTAAAGATTTATGGTGGTACTAACTACCCAAGTGCAAACACGGGTGAAGTGGGCAGTCTAAACGTAGCAGGTCTTATGAGTGCTGAAGTTAAGGTAGAAAAGAGAAAGGTAGTCTTGAACGTTGGTAACGTTTCAAGCGAATATCTTGATCCATTGAAACCTTTGAATAGCGCTTTAAGCATCGTTTCCTACGAAAACCCCGAAGAAAAGGGTATTGTTGGAAGAGATACGATGGCAATCTTTGGTGCACTCAACGTTGCTTGGACGGACGGCACGCTAACTTCAAAACATATGGTTGGCAGTTATCCCTTAGCACTTGTAGGCACCATTGAACACAAGAACTACGAGTTCGTTGCCATCAACAACGGTACCTATAACATTATTGCAGAGTATGCAAACACCCTTGTAATAAACAACAAAGCAGAACTTGACGATGCAATCGCATTACTAACCGACGGCGCAACGGCAAGATGGTACTTGCAAGCAGGCGAATACGGCACCATTACCATTGATAAGAATGCATCAGTATCCATCATCGGATCCTACGATATTAGCGAAACGGAAGAGATTATTGCAGTATCATTTACCCAAATCAAAGTACTAAAGGGCGCAATACTCCTTGATATCATCAAGTTTGGCGACATCGCAGATGCAAGTGCAGTAAGCGTAGGTAAGGATGCAAGTTCCATTACCATTAGAAGATGTGAGTTTGCAAGAGTAGGACAAACTATGTTAAAGAATAGTTCAGCAATTAGAACGGCATATGGATATAAAGACACCGTTTACGTTGAAGAAAGCAACTTTAACGGATATGCAACCGCTATCTATCTTGAAGGTGGTAACTTAGAACTTGCAAGTTCAACCTTATACAAGAATGCAAACGGCGTATACGTTCAAAGTGGCAACTTGGTACTCAGCAACAACGTATTCCGTGCAAACCGTGGCACTGCCGTAAATATTGCCTACGCAAAGGCAACTCTAAGCATCTTTGACAACGTATTTGATAGCAACGATACCGCAATCAAGACGGTAGTTGCTTTGAGAAACGATATTAGAGTACAAAATACCTTCAGTCAGAATACGGTAACGTTTGACGGTTGGGCCGAGTAAAACGCGTTATTTAGGCGAATAATTTCACAAAACCAAGTCTCCCTACGGGGCGCAGTACCACCGTGTACAGCAACCCCTTGGGAGACTTTCTTTTGCTCATTCTTCATCCTAACTAACGCGTTTTACCTAAACTTCGTTAAAGAGAGAATAAACTCAAACTTTACTTCTTCTAATATCGCGTTATTTAGGCGAACACCTTAGAAAAACAAAAAAACCCACTCGGTCGTTTACTTCTATGTAAAGTCCCGTCAGGAAGTTCTTTAATTTTGTGTCGGGTTTCATCCTAACTAACGCGTTTTACCTAAACTTCGTTAAAGAGAGAGCAAACTCAAACTTTACTTCTTCTAATATCGCGTTATTTAGGCGAATAACTTCCGTACTGCGCCACGATAAGGCTTGAGTTTAACGCCGTATACCGCCAAAATAACACGGCTTATTATCCTTAACGCAAACATATTATGTTTGTATTTCTTGCCCGAAGGGTATTTCTTGCACCCACAACGTGGGTGTATTTATTGCCGAACGTAGTGAGGTATTTATTGAGTATGAAACTCATTTCGCATAAATATTTACCTTTTTATCATACTCTTTTTATGAAAAAGGCTTTACCTATTATCGCAGTAGTTACCTTAATATTATTTGCGTTAACGTTATCTTCTACTGCAACTATATTAGGTGCAATAGGGGAGGCCGTTAGGCCGTTTTTCTACGGCATATTCTTTGCATTGCTTTTTAAATCGCCCGTAAATTTCTTAGAAAAAACGCTTTTTCGGTGGAAAGGTTTTACTAAAATAAGAAGACCACTTTCCATAGCCTTTGCGCTCGTTATCAGTCTTGCGCTAATCGTACTTGCCCTTTATCTTATAATACCAGAACTAAAACATAGTCTAAAAGCCGTTCAAAAGGGTGTAGAATGGCTTTCAACGAGTGGTCTTGACAAGGTTGTGGATAGGAACGATACGCTTGCAGAATGGCTTAAAAACGCCTTAAATGGGATAATGCGGAAAATAGAAGAAACCATTCCAAGCCTATTTGAGAAATTGAGCACCACACTTAAAGGTGTCCTACAACTTTTTCTTGGTCTAATGCTTGGCTTAACGATGCTTGCAAACGGCAAAAAGGAAGTATCTCTTTTGGAAAAGTGGTGTAACCTAACCTTTGGAGAAAAGAAAAGTGAGTTTCTAAAAGGAGCAGTTTCCGCTTTTAGTGAAAAGTTTTCTCGCTATCTTGCAGGCTCTCTTGTTGAATCCTTAATATTTTCCGTGGTTTGCTACCTTGCCTTTTTAATATTTAAAATTCCTTACCCCTTGCTCATAGCGGTAATAGTGGGCGTATTTAACCTTATTCCATCGCTTGGTGGATATTTAGGGGGTGGAATGGGTGCTTTGATAATACTTGCAATTTCCCCAAGCAAGGTGTTGCCCTTTCTATTAATAACATTCATTTTACAACAGGTAGAGCAGGCTACGACTTATCCAATAATAGTGGGGAAATATATCGGGCTAAATGCTTTTATGGTCTTGCTTGCCGTAGTGGTTGGTGGTGGACTTTTCGGTTTTTGGGGACTAATATTGGGAGTGCCCGTCTTTGCATTCCTTTATAATCTAATCTCAGTAGTGTTATCTATTCGCGCTAAAAAGGATGATTAGTAGAAAATTCTACCTTTTTCGCCATAAATTTAGTGCTAATATGATTTAGTGAAAACTATTTTAAGTGATAGCGTCTTGCTTGAAGTAACTTCATATATTAAAGAGCATTTTCCACACGTAACAATAGGATTGGTAGGGGAGTGGGAAGGTCTTCGTTACGCCATAGAAAAGGGTGGCAACGCGACGCGTATTTTAAGGAAAAACGATAGCCTAGAAAACGTTCGTTTTATAGTTGCTTGTGGTGGCTCTGAAGAGATAGATAGGGCTAAAGAGTACAAACTGCCTTACCTTGTTTTAACGCGAGAATTGCCACTGTCGGCATTTCAAGAAATAGGAATAAACGACTTCCAAATTATGGAATATAGTTACCCAAAAGTAGTAATAATTGACACTAAAGAAAACGAGTTAAGTTTGCAAGGAGACCTTACGTTTTTGCTCACAGGAGCGCTCCTTGAAAGCCTTGGCAAAGTGGGTGCCGGGGTAAGGAGTGAAAGGGTGGAAAGGACAAAAATTATCGCCTGCGAACTAAAAAATGCAGTGCGAGATTTTTGCTCCACCGAGCGGGTGCTAAACAACCTAATAGAGTGGCTTAAAGAGATAGGTGGCGCCCCTTTTCTTGCTATGGTAGAAAGGGTAACTGCCTTTCTTTACCCTGAAAATTTCGCGCACGCACGATTTTATAGTATTTTTTGCCTTTTATATGCCCTTTCCCTATTTACAAAAATTGATTTTTGGGTTATACTACCCTATATGGACCTTAATCGCGTGCGCATACTCGCAGATGAGATGGGTATTACCACTCTCTCAAAAAAGGTACGTCCCAAGGATATTCCCTTCAGGGTTGGATTTCTTGAAGAGATTATGCCTACTAAGTACGAAATACTTAACTTTCTAAAGAGATTTCGTATGGAGAAAGGGGTGGAGAGAATGGACCTTAACCGATTACTTCTTTCACTTACCATTGCGACCACGTTCATTAAAGAGCCTAACTTACTTGTTGACGTCGTAGAAAGCGGATACGTAGACGCGCTAATAGACTTTTAACGAAAGAGGAGAATTATGAAATTAAACGTTGATGCCGATTTATTCTTGTTTGATTTAGATGGAACCATTTATCTTGGGGACAAGCCTATTGAAGGTGCTATTGATACCTTGAAGAAGTTGACGGCTATGGGAAAAAAGGTTTGTTTTTTGACGAACAACTCATCTAAAGACAAACGCGAGTACGTAAAGAAAATTTCATCAATGGGATATCCCGTTGATTTATGGCAAATTATAACGAGCACTATGGCAGCGGTACAATTTTTACATACCCGTCGTCCATCTAAGAGTGTATATCCTATAGGCACTCCCACCTTCGTACAAACTTTAGAAGAAGAAGGTGTACCGATTAGTGAAGATGCAGACATCGTATTACTCGCATTTGACACTACTTTGAATTATGAAAAACTATGGAAGGCAAACGTACTTCTTGAAAAGGGTAGGGAGTTTATTGCCACTCATCCCGACACCGTTTGTCCATCTGATATAGGCGATATGCCCGACGTAGGCGCGTTGATGGCACTTTTTGAATGTAGTTGTGGCAGAGCGCCCAGTGTAATTTGTGGCAAACCTTACTCTCCTATGGCAGAAATTATAAACCACCTATTTGACATTCCAAAAGAAAGGATTTGTATGATAGGCGACCGTCTTTATACAGACATATTGTTCGGCATAAACAACGGCTATCAATCGGTACTCGTGCTATCGGGCGAGACCACCAAAGAGATGCTTTCTGCAAGTGGTATTAAACCCAATTTTGTCTTTGATAGCGTTCAAAGCCTTGTTAGTGTAGACTAAGTAGGTAAAAACCCTTGCAAAAAATATACTATTAATATATAATAATCAAGTTAATTACTAATATATTAAACTTTTCGGAGTAAATATGAAGAAGAAAATCACTACGATAATCATTTCAGCAGTGCTTGCAGTAGCAATGATGCTAACCCTCGTTGCTTGTAACGAAAACTACAAGCAAGATGCAATCGCAACCGACCTTACCAACAAAGAAGTAACGTCAAACGGTGGCCTTGCAGTACAAGTTGGCAAGTATCTATACTTCATCAACGGCTATGCTGACATCAACGGCGAAAACAACTTTGGCGATGCAGTTAAAGGTGCAATTATGAGAGTAGAACTTTCAAACGGTCTACCCAACCTTGACACCTTGGTAACCATCGTTCCTAAGAACGTTTACAACACTAACAAGGCAGTTGGCCTTACCGTTTACGGCGACTACCTTTACTACACCACTCCTTCAACCGCTAAGGGTTCAGACGGTCAAGCAAAAACTGCAAACATGTGGATTATGCGTACCAAACTTGATGGAACGGATACCCAAGTTGTAGTAAAACTTGAAGATTACACCACCAACTTCCGTATTGCAGGCGGTTATCTCGTATACCTTGACGCAGAGTATAATCTCCACTCCATCAACCTTGAGTCTAAGAAACTTAAGGATGAAGTAGCAGTTGAAGAAATCAGTTCTGCAATGCTCACTTACACCGCTCTTGATAGTGATATGGGTGGTATCTTCTTTGTAAAGCGTGCAGAAGATAAGAGTGGCACCAACAATGAAATTTGGGTATATGCAAACGGCTCTGCAAAGAAGGTAATTGATGGCAAGAATAGTTACGATGCCTCCACCCTTGCACATAAGAACGGCTATAGCCTTACCATTTCAGACGTTCAAAAAATCGGCGACAAAGTAAGACTTATCTACTCTAAGACCGATAGTGGCGCAAACACCACTTCAAAGGGTGACTATTACTTTGACTTTGATGCATCTTACAACTTCACTCAAGCAAACGAAGTTCGTTTAACCTCAGGCGTTAACTATACTAAGTACAATTTCTTTGACGGTGCAAATGTACTTGCAACCGACTCAGACTCCATTGATTTCCTTCGCAAGGACGGTTCAAACTTTGTAAGCGACACCGTAATTAAGGCATCAAGCGCAACCCTTATGAAAGTTGAAACCAAGAATAACGAAGTTTATGCAACCTATCTTGCATCAAACGTTGTTTACACCATCAAGATTCTTGACAAGGTAGATGCAAATTATGAAAAGGCACTTGGCTCTGCTAAGACCGTATTCAACTCAAAGTTCAGTGCAGACTGGCAAGGTCTTGATATGATAGGTAGTTGTATCTACTTCTTTAATAGTGACGTTAAGAACAACGCATACTATCTTGACCTTAACGCAGTTATTGATAGAAGTGCAAATAGCATGATAGCAACTCAACTTGGCAAGTTCAGCGCAGAAGATAATTATGCGATGTTGGAAGGTGCAACCGAAAATAAGTAAAACGCGTTATTTTAGCGAAATACTACGTTAAAACAAAAGACCCTGCAGGGCGCGGTACGGAAGTACAGCAACCCTTGGGGTCTTTCATTTTGCCTTGTCTTTCATCTAAACTAACGCGTTTTACTGAGGGTTTATTTTAGTACAAGTCAATTCAAACTTAAATATCCTTGTGAGTGGAGCGCAAGCGAAATGAAGTTAATTTCGCATTTCGCATTCCGCATTTCGCATTTTCACCATTCTCCTTCCCTTTGCATATATTATCGCAAAGGAGATTTATGCTCAGTTTTGGTACCGATGGCATCAGGGGAAAGGGGGAGTATTTCAACAAAGACTTTTTGCATCGTTTTGGAGGGGCAATTTACCACGTTTTTGGGAATATTGTGGTTGCCGTTGCTCGTGATACTCGTTTGAGTGGTGAAAGAATTGAAGCAGAGCTTATAAAATCGCTTAGGAGCTACGGCATATCCGTCTTAAGCTTTGGCGTTATTCCCACGCCTACTCTTGCCTATTTAACTAAAG
>JAZQVF010000155.1:0-9110 GCA_045631675.1 Candidatus Stercoripulliclostridium sp. | reverse complement strand
AAGTGTGTTGAAGCCTGCCCACGTCAAGCCCTAAAAATCAAGTTAGGTTTGCCGTTAAAACTATATTTACGCAAGAAAAAAACAAACGAACTTATCATTTATGTTTGAATGATATGTTTCCGAAAACTGCTAAAAAATTAGGGACAAACGATAATTTCCACCTACAAGGTTAAAAAGCATCAATAGAAGTATTTGGATAAAAATGGCAAAAAAGTTAGAAAAGACAAACGCAATGCGCTTATTAGAGCAAAAGAAGATTACCTATCAACCACACTTTTATGAAGTGGAAGAAGCAGTTAGTGGCGACGTTGTTGCAATGATGATAGGTAAAGACCCCAAGATGGTTTTTAAGACGTTGGTAACGGTAGGCGCAAGCAGACAAAACTACGTTTTCGTTGTGCCGGTTGAAAAGGAACTTGACCTAAAGAAGGGCGCAAAGGCAGTAGGGGAAAAGAGTATTCAAATGATAAAGTCAAAAGAACTCTTGCCACTAACGGGTTACGTACACGGTGGATGCTCTCCAATAGGAATGAAAAAGTTCTTTACTACCACCATAGATAAGTCTGCACTCTTAGAAGAAAGTATTGTTTTTAGCGCAGGTAAAATAGGCTATCAAGTGGAAACGACGCTTGAAGAGTTAAAGAAGATAATAAGATTTTCAGTTGAGGATATAACGGTATAATGGCAACCTTACTCGTGCTTGTAATTTTTACGGCCTATATAGGCTTAGGCGTACCCGACTCTTTGTTTGGGTCTGCTTGGCCTGCAATATACGTTGAGTTAGGTTTGCCCCTTTCTTCCCAAAGTGCGGTAACCATTCTTGTAAGTTTGGCTACCGTCATTTCCAGTTTGTTGAGCAATAGGCTCATAAACAGGTTTGGCACCAACGTGGTAACTGCAATTAGTACTTCGGTAACTGTTCTTGCCTTACTTGGTTTTACTTTTTCAAACCACCTTGTGTTCTTGTGCTTGTCTGCAGTACCCTTAGGATTAGGAGCAGGTGCCATAGACGTTGCACAAAATACCTACGTAGCAAAGCACTACAACGCACGCATAATGAATTTCTTGCACTGCTTTTATGGAGTAGGTGTAGCGATTAGCCCAATCCTAATGTCCATAGGACTTAAAAACTATGGTTGGAGAATGGGGTATTTCCTTGCGTTCATAGTGCAAGCAACCGTATCAATAATAACCATAGTTGCCCTTCCATTGTGGAAAAAGGTGCATCCCATAGAAAAATTAAGCGTAGAAGAAAAGAAGGAAAGAAATCTTTCATTAATTAAACTTTCTAAAAATCCTGCAGTACTTGCAATGTGGGGAGTATTTGTTTTTTCTTGTGGTATAGAATCCGTTTGCACCTCTTGGAGTAGTACTTTCTTTGTTACTTACAAAGGCTTAGATGCAAGCGTTAGCGCACAAATTACCGCTTTGTACTTCGTAGGACTTACCTTGGGTAGGTTTGTTTCCGGCTTAGTTGCAAGTAAGGTATCCCCACAAAATCTCATTACGTGTGGGTGCAGTATAATAGTTGTTGCAATCATACTTTTAGCATTGCCAATCAAGGGAATAGTGTGTGCTACAATTGGTTTAACCCTTGTTGGTTTTGGCGTAGGACCAATATATCCTAACTTTACCTATCTTACACCCATAATATTTGGCGAAAAGAAGTCGCAAGCGGTAATAGGCTCTCAAATGGCTTTAACCTACGTGTCGGTAATGCTATCACCTTTAATTTTTGGATTGATAGCAGAAAAAGTAGGTACGTTCATATTCCCATATATGCTAATAATATTATTTGTATTATTTGTAACGTCGGCAACTATGCTCAAAGTAGCAGTTAAAAAAGGAAAAAACAATATCATATAGGAGTAAAAAATGTTAGTAGTAAACTTATATTATTTAGGAAGAAACGGAAACGCAAAGGCTTATGCCGAAGAGATGATTTCAAGAGGTTTGGTTGATGCAATCAGAAAGGAAAAGGGTTGCATTTCTTACGAATACTATTATCCGGAGAATAATCCTGATGAAGTATTGCTCGTTGACAAGTGGGTGGATGAAGATGCCCTTGAAGCGCACCACAACACACCTATTATGGAAGAAATCATCAAGTTGCATAGAAAGTACAATTTAACGTTAAAGGTGGAAAAATTTAATCTGTAATGAAAAATTAATATCAATAAGGCAATGTATAAGTAGTTCAAAAAAAGAGCGAACACTAAGAATGATTGATGGAAATATGTTCATTTATACATATAAGAACACTCGTATGAGATATAATCAATTGATTATATCTTTTTTTTGTGTTATAATCGGCATATGAGTTTTAAGTTAAAAAAGTTTAACAAAGGCGCGGAAATTTTTTGGATACTTGGCATGTTCTTAGTACCACTTGGTGCTGCAATATGCAACAAGGCAAACTTAGGCATCAGTATGATAGCCGCTCCTGCGTTTATAATTCATTCTGCAATAGAGAGTATTGCCCCTTCCTTTTTTAGCATAGGAGTGGTGGAATATATCGTTCAAGCATTTTTTAGCATATTACTTTGCTTGGTTGTATTAAAGGTGAAACTCAAGTACGTTCTTGCTATTTTGGTTGGCGTTTTATATGGTTACGTACTTGATATGTGGCTTTTAGTAATAGGTGTAGAACCTTTTGAAGAGGTATGGTTAAGATACGTGATGCTCGTTGTAGGTTGCACGGTAACAGCCATAGGTGTTGCTTGTTTCTTTAGAACCTATCTTCCCCTTCAGTCATACGAATTGTTCGTAACGGAAATAGCCCGTAAATTCAAGTTTAACGTTAATATCGTAAAATGGGTTTACGACGTAGCGCTACTTTTAATTAGTATAATTTTAGCCTTAACTTTGTTCGGTGACGTAAAAACCTTTAATTGGTCGGAAATATATAAAACCAACTACCATTATTTAGGTTTAGGAACCCTAATTGCAACGTTTATTAACTCTCCCATCATTACGTTCACAGGTAAATTGATGGACAAAGTAATGGGGCAAGACCCACTCATTCCTCGCCTTAAGGAGTGGTTATAGTATGCAACATCCCATATATCTTACAAGAAGAATAATAGGTGGAAAGCATCGCGTGCCCTATAATGAAGAGATGCGCTCAAGACTAACTAACAAGGAATTTAGTCTTTTTTCTCCTGCTTGTATGGGTGGAGTTATATGCTCTGATTTAGGGGTAAGGTTTAATAGTCCCACCGTCAATATTTTCATAAGATTTCCGGACTTTTTGAAACTTATGGAAAATCTTCCATATTATCTTTCTTTAACTCCAACTAAAACTTGCCGTTTTCCACATCGTTATCCCGTTCTAATGCTTGGAGATATAAAACTATTTTGCGTGCATTACTATACGGCAAAGCAAGCAATTAAAAAATGGGTTGAGAGAGCAAAGCGAGTTAATTATAACGACGTTAGGATAGTAACGTCAGGGTTACCTTGGCTTGATGAAGAAATGGTTGCGCGTTTTGAGGCATTGCCATATAAAAAACTTGTTGTTACCGACTACGATAAAGCACCTGAAAAACCCTACGTTATAAAGATAAAGACCAATAGAGGAAGAACGGCAACACTCTTTAATTTTAAGAATTTTAAAGGGGAAAGGTATTACGACGAAGTTGATTTCGTAGAGTTTTTCAACAATTAGATATTTCTCATATTGAATTTTATTCATACGTATGATAAAATAAATTAGATGGAGGAGATTATATGTTTTCTAAACTAATTGACAACAAACAAAAGAGTGCAAAATATATGGTTGATGAAATCACCCATATTTGTAAAGATATGCCTAAGCGTGCGCCCGGCTCAGAGGGTGAAAACATTGCTTGCGAGTATATGGCAGACGTGCTTAGAAATGATTGTGGATGCGAAAAGGTACAAGTTGAGCGTTTCAAAGAAAACCCCAACGCATTCTTTGGATGGATATACGTAACGGCTACTTGCTTGCTTCTAAGTTATATCCTTTACTTTTTCATTCCCCTTGCAAGCGTAATTTTAACGGCAATCGGTTTTATCGTAATGTTTGCACAATTTGGTTTTTATAGAAAGGTTGTTGATTTCCTATTCCCATCAGCAATGGGTACAAACGTAACTGCCGTTAAAAAGCCAAAGGGCGAAACCAAGGCAAGAATATTCTTCAACGGACACCCCGATGCAGTGTGGCTATTAACGTTCAACGATAAACTTGGTGGATGGGCATACGAAGGCCACATCGCAGTAGGCTTTGGTGGAGCAATCATAAGTTTCATTTTCTTCATTATTTGTGCAATTAAGGTTGGCGCAACTTGCCAAATTGCAACGCCAGAAGTATGGGGATGGACCTACTATGCAGGCTTTGCTCTTCTCATTTTTGCACCTTTCATTTTCGGACTATACTTTATGTGGGATGAAAGAAAGGTAGTAGACGGAGCAAACGACAACCTTTCAGGTTGCTATATGGGTATCGCAATCCTTAAGGCAATGAAAGAAGAAGGCATTGAACTTGAAAACGTAGAAGTTGGCGTAATTCTTTCAGGCTCAGAAGAAGCAGGTCTTAGAGGTGCTAAGGCATGGGCAGAAGCACACAAAGAAGAATATCAAGACGGCATTCCTACTTGGATTATCGGTTACGACACCATAAGAGAGCAAGAACAACTTTGCGTAAACTATCGTGACCTTAACGGTTTAGTACCAATGGACAAGGAAGTAAGTGATGCATTCCTAAATGCGGCAAAGGAACTTGATTTGCAATGTCGTCCTAATATCGTACCACCATTTGGTGGCGCAACCGATCCTGCAGCATTCAAGCAAGCGGGATTCAAGGCAGCGGGTATTACCGGTATGAACCACAACATTCAACCATACTATCACACCATGCGCGACACTTACGACAATATGGATGAAAACGCACTTGCAGACTGCTATGCAATTAGCGTAAAGGTACTTGATAACTTTGTTAAAGAGTACGAAAAATAGTAAAATTAATAAAATATAAAGTTAGAAGAAGGGAATATAAATTCCCTTCTTTTTTTGTGGAATATAAGTGCTAAAATGGGAAAATTCCATATTGACATTACGCGCGCATAAGAATATAATTAAACTATAATCAACATTGGAGGCAGGTTTTTTATGGATAACTTAGATGCTAAGTATCAATCATTGTTTACCCCATGGAAAATAGGTAACGTTGAAATTAAGAATAGGATTGTTCTTTGTCCTATGGGTGGCACTTCTCTTTTCGGTTGGATGGAAAAGACGGGCAACCATTTTGACAAAGAAGCCGCAAAGTTCTTCATTGAAAAGGCAAAGAATAACGTTGGCCTAATCATTCCCGGTATTGCACCTATCAAGAGTACCTTTATGGGACAATGGCTTTATCAAAACAAAAAGATGTTTGTTGAGTTAAAGGAATTTATGAAGGAAATTCATAGTTATGGTGCAAAACTATTCGTACAAATTACTGCTGGTATGGGACGCTCATGGGCAATACCCACTCCACTTGTAATGTTACATAATATGCCCGTTGTACGCGATCTTATCAAGCCTATAATTGACATACGTTATGAATCTGCATCTCCAAGTGAGTTACCATCAAGATGGTCTGACAAGGTAACTTGTCGTGCAATGACGGTAAAGGAAATTGAAGAAATAGTTGACGCGTTTGCAAAGACTGCCAAACTTTTGAAGGAAGCAGACGTAGATGGTGTTGAAGTACACGCAGTACACGAAGGATATCTTCTTGACCAATTTGCATTGAAGTACACCAACAAGCGTACGGATGAATATGGTGGCTCTTTTGAAAACAGATATCGTTTTGCAACCGATATCGTAAAAGCAATAAAGGCAACTTGTGGTGAAGATTATCCCGTATCCTTACGTTATTCAGTTGAAAGTAAAGTTAAAGATTTCTGCGTAGGTGCAATTCCAGGGGAAGATTACGTTGAAATCGGTAGAGATATGGAAGAAAGTTTAAAGGCTGCAAAGTATTTGCAAGATGCAGGCTACGATATGCTTAACGCAGACAACGGCACCTACGACAGTTGGTATTGGGCACATCCACCAATGTATATGCCTCAAAACTGCAACCTTGAAGACGTAGCAAAGGTTAAGAAAGCAGTTGATATTCCCGTAGTATGTGCAGGAAGAATGGAGCCTGAAGTTGGCGCTAAGGCAATTGAAGAAGGACTAATTGACGGACTTGGTGTAGCAAGACAATTCCTTGCAGACGCAGAGTGGGTAACTAAACTTATTGAAAATAGACTTGAAGATATCCGTCCTTGCATATGTTGTCATAATGCTTGTTTCAATATGGCACACTATAAAGGCGTTGCAAATGCACAATCCATTCACGATGCAAGCCACATAGCAAGATGTGCCTTGAACCCAACCGTAATGCAATCAAACAAATATAAATTAAAGCCTGCAAAGAAGGCAAAGAAAGTTGCAGTAATCGGTGGTGGTATCGGTGGTATGGAAGCCGCAATCGTATGCGCTAAGCGCGGACATAGCGTAACCCTATATGAAAAGAGTGATGAACTTGGTGGTGTATTTATTGCAGCAGCAGCGCCATCATTTAAGGAAAAGGACAAAGCACTTATCACTTGGTACAAGAGAGAGTTAACGAAATATCCTATAGAAGTTAAACTTAACACCGAAGTTACCAACGTTAACTCACTTGGTGCAGACGAAATAATCGTTGCAACGGGCGCTAAGGCAAGAAGAGTGCCAATTAAGGGCATAGAAAATGCAGTTGAAGCAATTGACTATCTACTTGAAAAGAAAGAAGTAGGCGAAAAGGTTGTCGTAATCGGCGGCGGTCTTACCGGTTGTGAAATCGCATACGACCTATATGGTAAGGGCAAGAGTCCAATTATCGTTGAAACCCAACACGACCTAATGGTATCTGCAAAGGTTCCATTCCCCAACTCAAGTTATCTACGCGACTTCTTTAATGCAAAGAAGGTGCCCGTATATCTTGAAAGCAGTGTAAAGGAAATTACCGATAAAGGCGTTGTAATTGCTTCCAAGGACGGCACTCTAACCGAAGTTGAAGCAGATTCCGTAATCGTATCCGTAGGATACGTTCCCGCACCCGTAGCACCAAAGCAAAAGAACGTACACGTAATAGGCGATGCAAAGGCAGTTGGCAGTTTACGTACCGTAATTTGGGGAGCATGGGACGTTGCAATGAAGATTTAGAAAAGGAGATAGAGTATGCAATTAACCGTTGAACAACAAGCCATACTTAATGGCGAAAGGGGTGAAACCCTAAAGAAAGTAATGTTAACCTTGGTTAAATACGGTGAAGCATTCAACGCAGACAAGATGGTAGCAGTAACCTCGGAGTACAATCACCTTGTAACCTCTTTTGGTTTGAAGGCATTGACTCCCGTATACGAGCTAATGGACAAGATTTTGGAAGCAGGCGCACAAAGTTCACAAAAGTTTTCTTGCGATCCAAGACCCGTTGACAAAAACGTACCTGCAAACTTCCTTGAAAAGTTCATTTTCAACAAGTTTATGTACTCCAAGCAAGACTTCTATGAAGGACAACTTGAAAAACTTGGACTTCTAAACAAGAATGCATTTACTTGTACTTGCTATATGGATGAAGTGGGTAACAAGCCAAAGAAGGGTGATATTCTTTCTTGGTCAGAGTCAAGTGCAGTTGTATACGCAAACTCCGTACTTGGTGCAAGATGTAACCGTAACTCAGGAATTATGGACCTTATGGGATCAATAGTAGGCTACGTACCCCACTTTGGACTACTTACCGATGAAGGTAGAAAGGCAACTTGGGTAGTTAGAATTGAAACCACCAAGAAACCTGAGGCACAACTTTTAGGCTCTGCAATAGGTATGAAAGTTATGGAAGAAGTTCCATACGTAATTGGCCTTGACAAATGGATAGGCGAAGAACTTGACGATAGTGCTTGCACTTACCTTAAAGATTTTGGTGCTGCTACGGCATCAAACGGTGCAGTAGGTCTTTACCATATTGACAATCTTACCCCCGAAGCAAAGGATATGGGAAGAGACCTAATTTCAGAAGGGGCAAAGGAATACGTTATAGACGATGCTGAACTACAAAGGGTATACGACAACTACCCCGTAATTTGGAAAAACCCAGATGCGACTCCCAAACTATGCTTTATGGGATGCCCACATATGTCACTTGAGCAACTCAAGAGTTGGACCGACAAGGTAGAGAGCGCACTTAAGGAATATGGTAACGACAAGGTTGTAATCCCCACCGTATTCACTGCATCTCCTGACGTACTTGAAGCATTTAACAAGACGGACTATGCTCCTCGCTTAAAGAAAACGGGTGTAATTACTTCTTATATTTGTCCACTTATGTATATGAATAATCCACTTTGTGGCAAAAAGCCAGTAATCACTTCATCAAACAAATTACGCACCTATACTACTGCAAGGTACTATACTGATGATGAAATCTTAGTACAAATCACTAAAGGAGGTAAGGCATAATGAAAACTTTTAAAGGAAGAGTTATAACCCCTGGTACCGTAACTGCTGAGGCACTCGTATCACACGGTGGACTTAACACTCTTGCATCATTCCAAAAGGCACTCCAATTTGGTGATAAGATGGCAACTTGTGGCGATCAAAATAATCCCGACTTGTATGGAAAGCAAATGTTTGGCAAGGCACTTTGCCTACCCATGACCATAGGCTCAACAACGGGTGGCTTAGTACTTTATTGTGCTTGCGCTATGAAACGTCAACCTGCTTGTTTGCTATTCTCCAACCCCATTGATAGTTTAGCACTTGCAGGTGCAGTGCTTGCCGACGTATGGCTTGATGACGTTAATATGCCCGTTGTAGATAGTCTTGGCGAAGAATTCCTAAATTACGTTCAAGACGGAATGACCATCACCATTAAAGAAGGTGGCGAAGTTATCGTTGAGTAATTAGTAAAACGACAAAAGAAAAGAGCAAGAAAATTTCTTGCTCTTTTTTTATTCACCTTCAATTAAAACGTTTAAATCTGCTAATCGTTTTAAAATTCTCTCATAGGATGCTTCGTCCTTTAATGAAATGGTATGAGTGTGTAAGCCTTCAGTTAAAACGGACAAAGGATTAGC
>JAZQVF010000154.1:0-1931 GCA_045631675.1 Candidatus Stercoripulliclostridium sp. | reverse complement strand
ACTTGGTTACTTCTTGGTAGTTATCAAGTGGCTCGCCACTTCCCATAACTACTACGTTGGTGATTGCCCTATCCTTTGGCGTGCCTCCTTGAAGCTTGTTTACGCAAAGCACTTGACCTAAAATTTCACCTGCACTAAGGTTTCTTATAAGTCCACCAAGTCCACTTGCACAAAAGGCGCATCCCATACGACATCCAACTTGGGTGCTTACGCATAACGTATTACCGTATCTGTGTGGCATAAACACACCCTCTATTACGTTGCCGTCATTAAGAGCATAGAGGTACTTTTCCGTACCATCTTTGCCAACAAGCCTTTCAATTATCTTCAACGAGGTAGCAAAGTAATCCTTTTTAAGCGCATCTAATAGAGCCTTGGGAAGATTTGTTGCCTCTTCGTACTCCTTGTGGCGCATAGCAAGGTCGTAAAGCTGGTTTGCACGAAACTTTGGCTGTCCTAAACTAACAACCAATTCTTCAAGTTCAATATAGCTTAAATCTTGCAAACACTTCATTATTTTCTCCTTAGCTTCGCCACAAAGAAGCCATCGTAATTATCATTTGGATATAAGGTGATTTCTCCTCTTGGTGCCCCTTCAAAAGGCTCAATTTCAAAATCACTATGCTTAATTAGAAAATCCCTTACGGCAACTTCATTCTCCGCTTTCAATATGGTGCAAGTGGAATAAAGAAGAATACCTCCTTTCTTAACGTACTTAGCACCTTGCTTCAAAATTGCCCGTTGCTCTTCAACAAGCTTAGCATATTCCTTGCTATCATAGCTCAATGCTATATCGGGGCGCTTTGCTATCACTCCTAAACCACTACATGGAACGTCAACGGTTACAACGTCAAACTTGTTTAACCACTCCTTTCGCTCCTTTTTTGCATCATTTACTTGGGTTTTAAGCTTTACACCCATACGCGTTGCGTATTTTTCAATTAGTCGCACACGCATAGGATGAATATCGCAAGCAGTAACATCTCCACCCCTTTCTGCAGTATAAACGGCCTTGCCACCAGGTGCTGAACAAAGCTCTAACACACTTTTACCTTTAACGTCGCCAAGAGCTTGCACTGCAAACATTGAAGAAGGGGACTGGAAGGTGATTTTACCTCTTTCAAAAAGCCTTTTGACTTGCTCGGTATTCTTGACAAAGTAGCCACCTACCTCGCTTTCCTTGTATTCGCCTACGTATTCCAATGCTTCCTTTACGTTTGCTTTTAGGGAAATACGAATATGCTCGTTTGCATCTCTTGGGGGATTCAAAACGCTTTCTGCATTTTCGCCACAATCGTTTCTAACTGCTTGAATTAAAGGATAAGGTAAATTGTATTTTGCTTCAAGAACACTCTTTTCATCTTTTGGTAGAGTATACTCTCCTCTCGTTGCCTTTTTGAGGACTGCGTTTACAAAACCCTTTAATTCCTTTTTACCAATATCTTGTACTAAATCTACACTTGCGTTAACAATTGCGTAGTTTGGTATCTCAAGATACTGAATTGCGTATATTGCCTGCATTAACACTACTTTGATTGCAGGCTTTGGGGATTTGGGACAAAGTACGGAAACAATTTGATTTAGCTCGTAGTATCTTTCCGTAACACCATAAACCATTTTGGTTGTGAGTGCCCTATCCTCCGTATCCTTTAGATCACTAAGCACGACGTTAATATACGCACCCTCGCGTATTATCTTAGACAAATAATCGTAAGTCTTCCTTAGTAAAACCTTATCCATATTATTTAAGTATCGTACCTACTTGAATGGGACGTCCTAAAGTATAAGCGCCTACGCTCATCACCTTTCCGCCTTCTCCTTGAACGCTCAAGAATGCAATTGCCGTACCCTCGCCACAAGCAACCACAAATCTTTCCTTCTTAGCTTCCAACACTTGGCCTGCAACTTTATTGTGCGTAACGTCCGTCTTT
>JAZQVF010000153.1:0-1743 GCA_045631675.1 Candidatus Stercoripulliclostridium sp. | reverse complement strand
TTAAACACCATTTACCATCTTTGCGATATTGACGTAGAGAAGGCAAAGACGGCAGTAGACCATTTTGCAGATTACCTTAGAAACAACATTAATGCGCTAAACGAAAGTCAAATGGTAGATTTTGACACCGAAATAAAACACGTTAATACCTATCTTAATTTGGAAAAAATACGATTTGGAGATGAGCTTGAAATAGAATACGACTTGCAAGCAAAGGGATTTAGCGTACCCGTACTTTCCGTTGAACCATTAGTAGAAAACGCCGTTAAACACGGCACTTCCAAAAAACGTGGAGGCGGTAAAGTCACCATTAGTTCACGTGAAAACGAGTGCGACTACCAAATTATCGTAGCCGACACAGGCGTTGGAATTGATAAAAATCTTAGTGAAATCAAAAAGGATAGCATTGGAATAAAGAACGTTACGCACCGTTTGAAAAGCAATTGTAACGGTACGTTGGACGTGCAAAGCGAAGTTGGAAAAGGCACTACCATAACCATAACTATACCCAAAAAACACTATAATTTAGGGGAGTAAAAGGCAATGAAAATTGTAGCAGTTGATGATGAAATCATAGCCCTTGAAGGCTTAATGAAATCCATTAGTGAAGTTGTCCCTGATGCGGATTTACACGGTTTTAGGTACCCAGATGATGCACTTGAGCATATTAAATCTCACGGTGCAGACATTGCATTTTTGGATATTGAAATGATGAAAATGAATGGGGTTGAACTTGCTGAAGAACTTAAAAAAATCAACCCCGATATAAACGTAATTTTTTCAACGGGATACGGACATTACCGCGACGTTGCATTTGATATGCACGCAAGTGGCTATTTGGTAAAACCCATTACCGTAGAAAAGGTAAAAAAGGAAATTCAAAACCTAAGGCGCCCTATTTCTCAAAGAAAAATTAAGGTTAAAACGTTTGGCAATTTTGAAGTTACTATTAACGGCAACCCCTTGGACTTCAAGTACCGCAAAGCAAAGGAAATGCTTGCTTACTTGGTTGATAGAAACGGTGCAACTTGTTCAGTTGGGGAGATGATGGTTGCTCTCTTTGAAGAAGACGGACACGAAACCTACTTTAAGAGTATTCGTAAAGACTTAATTGACACACTAACTAAAGAAGGCTTTGCAGACGCACTAATTCTTCAACGTGGTATGCTTGGTCTCAACAAAGACTTAATAGACTGCGATTATTTTGATTATCTTGATGACAAATTGCCTTTGAACAAGTCCTATCACGGCGAATATATGGCGCAATATAGTTGGAGTGAAATTACACACGCAGAATTAGATAGGAAGGCAAACCTTTAATTTCATATTTTACGTTGAGCGCACTCAGGGTGTTAACGCGTTGCATAACACCTTGGGTGCTTTTTTATATAATAATTTATAAAATAAATTTTATAGTCTATGCTTAGTGCATACTTTTTGCATACTTTCGTTTAGTAGAATGTATTATGTATTCCTATTTGGAATTCAAAGTAAACAAAACTTATACTTCTAAAAAAAGGAGGATAACAATGACAAAAAAGAACTTTTTAAGTAAATTCCTACTATTTTCCGTATTGGTACTCGCAATTGCAACTTGTAGCATAATTGCAACTGCACAGACGGAAATCGCAACTCCTATCGCTCAAGCGGAAGGCGAATCAAGTGATACTTTAACCGGCAAAGAAAAACTTGCGCACGTTAAGTTGTCTGACTTATTTCCCTCAGGCTATACGGCAGGTGCCA
>JAZQVF010000152.1:0-2209 GCA_045631675.1 Candidatus Stercoripulliclostridium sp. | reverse complement strand
GTTTTCCTTTATAACTTCAAGAAGTCTTTCAATGGCTATTAGGTTAAACTCTTCCACTCTTTCACTATTTTCGGCAATAGCCTCATATTGTTGGGGAAGTAGTTTTCCAAGGAATTTGTCATTCAAGCACTCGGTTACCATTAAATAGTCGGGCTTTGACTCTCTATTCAAGCCACAAGAATAGAAGTATATAATTGGCTCGGTTAGTGCAACTGCGCCCCTAATAGTTTCTGCTTGTTGGCGAAGTGCCTCTAACTTTGCGTAACCCGTTTTCTTCTCTAAGTCAAAATCTTCACCCATAAGGTCAATGATTATATTGCGGGTGAGTTCGTTGTCAATGGGGTCGTATTCTTCGCCGTCGTACATTCCTTCAACGGGAGATTCTTCTTCAGAGCCTCTTAACACTGCATCGGGATTGACGGGATAGCGCTCTGCATAGGGAGTGGGTACGAAAACCTTTTTCTTCTCTGCACCCCTTTCTATCATTACCTTTTCAACGAGCGCAACGAGTTGCTCTAAAGTTGCCGTGCGCTTCGTAGGCTTGCCACGTTTGATTACAACGCAGGCACCATAGTCCTTGTGTGCTTTGTCGCTTGGCTCGTTTGCAGGACAATACTCTTCTGCAATCGCTACGGTGGTCTTTAAGTATACGTATAAACTATCACCGTGAATTTCTTGGGCAATAAGTCTATCCTTGTCAAAAATATAGTACTCGGTGAGTTTGTCGTAGTATTGCTTTGTGCCTTTAAACGATAAAACGGTATTCTTAACTTTGCTGTATGCAAGTTTAATACCGTTTGTACTCATACGGAGTCTATTTTCAAAAACGTCTTCCAAAATTTCACGACCATATCCGTCGCGCTCTAAACCTATGCCAACTTCATCGGCACCTTCTTGAGTGTCAAAAAGATTTTTAACTTCTAACTTGACTGAAACGTTTTCAATTTGTGCATCAAGGTCTTTTAACTCTGCGTTTACTTTGTTTAACTCACGCTCTAAAATTTCGTCTTCAGTTAGGCCTTCAAGATTTTCTTCAACTTGCTCGGTTTGAGCAGTACCTTCTTCAACTACTTCTTCCGTAGTCTCAACTGCATCTTGAGTTGACTCTTCAACCACTTCTTCAGTAGGCTCAACTACTTCTTGCGTTGACTCTTCAACCACTTCTTCTACCTTTTCAACAAGTTGAGATTCCACCACTTCTTCGGTGGTGGTTTCGGGAGCAAGAGAAAGTTCTCCCTGCTGGTCGGCAGAGATAATTTCTTCTTCATTTATTAAGAGGTTTTCTTGTGTGTTTTCCATCTCAATCTCCCTTTTTCAACAACTTATCTATTAGATAATTGGTGCAATACAATGATACCAAACGGAAAAATTTTGTCAATACCCAAATTTTATTTAAGATTATAAAAATGCGTGTATATACGCGAGAAAATTTATTTGCTAAAAATTTTTACTTTGCATAGCAAAGTAATTTTTTTATACTCACCCACTTTTCACCCTACTTATTTTTATAAAAATAATTTTTTACCCACCTACCACGTTGGTAAAAACAAGGTAAAACAATTTTTGGCAATAAATGGAACTTTTCGCCCGTTTTTACTGCAACTTTAATTTATAATTTCATTGCTTTGGGTTTCTTTATTTCCATTTTCGGTTGCCCTAAGTCTTATTTATGAAACTTTTCAAAATGAGATTTTATCAAATACTTTTTCACTCTAAGGTTCTAAAGTGAAACCAACTTCTTGCCACTAAACAAAATATACTCAAATTCGCTCCTTAAATTTTAGGGCGCATATTGACTAAATTTAAAAGTTGGTATATTATTTTTATAATAACCAAACAAGAGGTGTTTTATGGCAAAAACGATTTACGACGTTCTTAACGTTATCAAAGACAACGATATCAAAATGGTTGACTTCAAAATGGTTGATATCAACGGTCAGTATCGCCACGTTACTATACCCGCTGAAAACTTTTCTGAAGATACTATGAAAAGCGGTATCGGCTTTGATGCTTCCAACTACGGTTACGCCGTCGTTGAAAAAAGTGATATGGTCTTTATACCCGACCCTAATACGGCAGTGATTGACCCATTCAGTAGCATTCCTACCCTCTCTATGACCGGTAACGCTATGATTATTGATACCCCTGAAAATCGCCCTCTAAAACAATATCCAAGAAACATAGTGCAAGCAGCAAATAAGTATATGCA
>JAZQVF010000151.1:0-5453 GCA_045631675.1 Candidatus Stercoripulliclostridium sp. | reverse complement strand
TTAGTTTACTGTATGAGAAGGTAGGTGTCTTAACAAACCATCTGTCCTTCTTGGGGAATACGCCTTGATAACCTTGCTCTTCAAGTGATACGCCAAGCATAACCTTGGTTGCGATGTCTGCAATAGGTGCGCCCGTGGTCTATGCAAGGAAGGGAACGGTACGGCTGGAACGTGGGTTAACTTCAATAATATAAACTTTATCGTTTGAGTCAACTACGAATTGAATGTTGAATGGACCTTTAACGTCAAGGCCGATACCGATACGGTTGGTATAGTCAATTATCGTTTCTTGTACCTTTTCACTTAGTGAATAGCAAGGATATACGCTCATACTGTCGCCACTATGAACGCCTGCCCTTTCAATATGCTCCATAATGCCGGGAATGAAAACTTCCTTTCCGTCGCAAACGGCATCAACTTCACATTCTTGACCTAAAATGTATTTATCAATTAGTACGGGGTGCTTTTTGTTAATCTTAACTGCCTCTGCGATGATAGGCTCAAGTTGCTCTCTATCGTAAACGATATGCATCATTCTACCACCAAGTACGAAAGAAGGACGAACGAGTACGGGATAACCGATTTCTTCTGCTGCCTTAACACCGTCTTTAATGTTGAATACGCTTCTACCTTCGGGCATTGGTATTCCAAGACGATTGAGTGCTGCGTTGAATAGGTCTCTATCTTCTGCTGCAGCAATTGATTCTGCACTGCTACCTAAAATCTTAACACCTGCTTTGTCAAGGTCCTCTGCAAGGTTGATTGCAGTTTGTCCACCAAGCGCTACGATAACACCAAGTGGCTTTTCGTAATCAATAACGTTCATTACGTCTTCAAAAGTTAAAGGCTCAAAGTATAGTTTGTCGGAAATGGTGTAGTCCGTTGATACCGTTTCAGGGTTATTATTAATAATAATTGCTTCGTATCCCGCTTCCCTTATTGCCCATATTGCGTGAACGGTAGAATAGTCAAACTCAATACCTTGACCGATTCTTATAGGACCTGAACCCATTACGATAACTTTCTTTCTATCTGAACGAATGGACTCGTTTTCACTTTCGTAAGTGGAGTAGAAATATGGGATATATGACTCGTACTCTGCTGCACAAGTATCAATCATCTTGTAAACGGGGTAAAGGTTCATTTCCTTACGGAGAGCATACATTTCCATTTCGCTCTTGCCCCATTTTTCACCGATATATGCATCGCTAAAGCCCATCTTCTTTGCTTTCTTCAAAAGTTCAAGGTCGCCTACGTTTAATGCAATTGCTTTTTCCATATTGGTGATATTTTGAATCTTTTCAAGGAAGAATCTATCAATTTGGGTGAGGTCGTAGAGATAGTCTATCTTAACGTCACGGCGAATTGCTTCTGCGATAGCAAAAGTTCTTTCATCGGTGTTTTTGATGATAAGGTCTATTAGGTCGTGTGTGGAAAGTTCTTTCAATGCCTTTACTTCAAGGTGATCAAGGCCGGTTTCAAGAGAGCGCACTGCCTTTAGGAGCGCCTCTTCATAGGTTCTACCTATGCTCATAACTTCGCCGGTAGCCTTCATTTGAGTGTTGAGTACGCGGTTTGCCTTAGTGAACTTGTCAAATGGGAATCTTGGCACCTTTGCAACGATGTAGTCAAGGCTTGGTTCAAAGGCCGCCTTACCACAACCGATGTCAATTTCATCTAAGGTTAGTCCACAAGCGATTTTTGCACTAACTCTTGCAATTGGGAATCCACTTGCCTTACTTGCGAGTGCTGAAGAACGAGAAACGCGTGGGTTAACTTCAATTACGAAGTACTCAAAACTGAATGGGTCAAGTGCAAATTGTACGTTGCATCCACCTTCAATCTTCAATGCCTTAATGATGTTAAGAGCGGCGTTTTTGAGCATATTATACTCTTTTAGAGTAAGGGTTTGAGAAGGTGCAACTACTATGGAGTCGCCCGTATGAATACCAACGGGGTCAACGTTTTCCATACAGCAAATTGCAATTGCAGTGCCTGCCTTATCACGCATAACTTCAAACTCAATTTCCTTGTATCCCTTAATTGATTTTTCAATTAGTACTTGGGTAACGGGACTAAGTTTTAACGCATTCTTAGCAAGGTCTCTCAATTCTTCTTCGGTGTCTGCAAAGCCACCACCCGTGCCACCTAAGGTAAAGGCGGGACGTACGATGATAGGATAGCCGATTTCTTCTGCAATTCTAACACATTCATCAACGGTAGTTGCAGTTTCCGATTGAAGTACGGGTTCGCCTATTTCAATACAAAGGTCCTTGAAGAGTTGTCTGTCTTCTGCCTTTGCGATTGCTTCGTAAGAAGTGCCGAGTAGTTCCACTTGACATTCGTCAAGAATACCTTTCGTGGAGAGTTGCATACCTAAGTTAAGACCGGTTTGTCCACCGATAGAGCAAAGGAGGCCGTCTGGACGCTCGTGACGGATAATCTTTGCAACGTGTTCAAGGTCTAAAGGCTCCATATATACCTTGTCTGCCATAGCCTTGTCGGTCATTATGGTTGCAGGGTTAGAGTTAACGAGAATTACTTCGTAACCTTCTTCCTTGAGTGCTATACACGCTTGAGTGCCTGCATAGTCAAATTCTGCGGCTTGGCCTATAACGATAGGACCGGAGCCGATCATCATAATTTTCTTAATATCTGTTCTCTTTGGCATTTTTGCGTCCTCCGAATTTCTTCATAAAACTAATGAACTTGTTGAAGAGATAACCTTCTCCTTCTTCCGCCGGATGATATTGCATAGCAATAACTCCGTTATCTTCATCAATTACGCCTTCAACGGTGCCGTCAACGATGTTTTGATGGGTAAGAGTAAGTCCACTTCCTTCAAGAGTGTCTTTATCTATTACGTGAATGTGGTTTTGAGAAGTGATTTCAATTTCCCCACTTAGGATATTTTTAACGGGTTGGTTTGCTCCGTTGTGTCCAAACTTCATCTTGTTTACACCTACTCCGTATGCAAATGCAATGAGATGAG
Organism: Candidatus Stercoripulliclostridium sp.; assembly: GCA_045631675.1. GTDB lineage: Bacteria > Bacillota > Clostridia > Christensenellales > DTU072 > Stercoripulliclostridium_A. The sequence continues at coordinate 2,461 of JAZQVF010000151.1, read as the reverse complement.
CGCCAAGACCTATACCCATTAATGGGAGAGTGCCTTTGAACTCTTTAACGAGTTCACTTATTTCTTTAACTGCAAAAGGTGCATCGGGACCGTCGGAGATAAACAAACCGTTTACACGATGCTTTAAGATTTCTTCCTTTGTTGCATTGTATGGGAATACGACTGCGTTACAACCGTTGTTTTTGAACTTTCTAATCATCGTTGACCTTACGCCACAGTCAATTATACCAACGGTAAATTGGGGGTTGCGCGTACGAGCGTACCACACGTTCTTGGAAGAAACTTCTTTTACAGATTGAGATACCGAATTGTATGCTTTAATTTCCTTAACGCATTCTTCAACGTTTCTATCTGCATCGGTAATCATTGCGCGCATACTACCTTCATTTCTAAGGATACGAACGATTTCGCGAGTATCTACACCTTCAATACCAGGAGCATCGTTATCACGAAGGACTTCAGCAAGCGTACGGGTAAAACGGAAGTTTGAGGGAGAGTCGTTATACTCCCTTACTATCATACCACTAACGTGTACTGCCTTAGATTCGTAATCGTCATCGGTAAGACCGTAGTTGCCGATTAAAGGATAACTCATGCAAAGCATGCAGTTGCGATAAGCAGGGTCGGAGATTATCTCTTGATACCCTACCATTGAGGTATTAAAGACCAATTCTGCAATACGAGTTACGTTTGCGCCAAAGCCTTTACCTAAAAAACTTTTGCCGTTTTCAAGCACCAACATTCGTGTATTCATTTATTCCTCCAAAGGTTTGGATTATTATAGATTTTCGTAGGCTACCACGCCGTCAACTAAGGTTAATTTGTTGAAACCATAGAAACGATAGCCGATAAAGGGAGAGTTTTTAGAAAGAGAAAGTATTTCTTCTTCAACGTACTCTCGCTCGTTTTCCGTATCAAGTACTGCAAGGTTTGCTTTAGCGCCTACCTTTATTTCAGGAATGGGTAGATTAAAGCGCTTTGCAGGGTTTTCGCTTACAAGTTCAATGAAACGCCCGTGGGATATTTTTCCACTTCTTACAAAGTAAGTATATATGCTTGGAAGGAAGGTTTCTAAACCTATTATGCCGTTAAGACTTTTTGCATATTCTCCCTTTTCTTCCTTAGCATGGGGTGCATGGTCTGTTGCAAGCATATCAACCGTGCCGTCAAGGAGCGCCTCTACCGTTGCGAGCATATCGTCAAGGGGGCGAAGGGGTGGATTCATTTTGGTGTTGCCGTCCTTAATATCCTTGTCGGAAAGAATTAGATGGTGTGGACAAGCCTCAACGGTTATATCGCAGCCCTCCTTCTTTGCCTTACGAATATATTCGTAAGCATCGCGAGTAGAGATGTGGCAGAAGTGATATTTAACACCAATTTCCTTTGCCATTTCTATTTCACGCTTAACGGCGACTATCTCTGCTTCCCTTGAAGTGCCAAGGTTTTCCGCTTCTGCGTGAGAGGCAACCACTTTATCGTTTGCTTTAGCAATTTCCATTGCCTTTCTTAAAAGTGCTAAGTCGTTTACACCCTTTCCATCGTCGGTAAATGCTTTAACCAAGGGAGCAAGCGCTTCAAGGTCGCTAAGTTCCTTACCCATTTCCCCTTTCGTTACCGAGGCAAAAGGATAGCATTTTACAACTGCATCCTTTTTGATAATTTCAGTTTGCACGCTTAGGTGCGCTACGGTATCGGGGCAAGGGTTTAAGTTAGGCATAGGCATAATGGTACCAACGCCACCTTTACTAGAAGCAAGAGTTCCACTCTTGACCGTTTCCTTATACTCGTAACCAGGTTCGCGTAGATGAACGTGTACGTCAACGGCTGAAGGAATTACCCAGCCACCTTTTAGATCGTATACCTTGCCGTTTGAAGAAAGATTTTCGCCAATTTCAACAATTGTACCTTCACTATCTACGAGAATATCGCGTGCAAGAAGGTCTTCCCCTATTAAAATTTTACCGTTTTTCAGTAGCATTATAGTTTTCCTTGTAGGGCAAGAGTGATTACTGCCATTCTTACGTATACGCCGTTTTCAGACTGAGTATAGATACGACTCTTTTCACACTCTGCAACCTCGGAGGCAATTTCTATGCCACGATTTATGGGTGCAGGATGCATTATGATTGCTCTATTCTTCATTTGTGCAACGCGCTCTGAAGTCATTCCAAAGTTTTTGTGATACTCTTCTTTGGTCATCTTCATAGCCTCTTGATGTCTTTCAAATTGAACACGGAGAAGGTTGATTACGTCACAAGTTTTAACTGCTTGGTCAAAGTCAAGATATTCTGCAGTGTTTTTGTCGGAAAATTCTTCGGGACCGGAGCAGTAAACTTTCATACCAAGACGGCGCATAACCTCTGCGTTTCCGTGAGCAACTCTTGAGTGTGCAATGTCGCCTACAAGCGCAATCTTCAAGCCTTCAAATTGACCGAATTCTTCGTAAATGGTCATTAAATCA
>JAZQVF010000150.1:0-4587 GCA_045631675.1 Candidatus Stercoripulliclostridium sp. | reverse complement strand
TAAAAACCTTCAAGGGCATTCTTTGGAGATGAAGAAATTGAGTAAGGACGAGTTAGTTCAATATTTCCAACTTTTAGGCGAATGGAAAGGTATTGACCTGCACTAAAGTATGCAAGTTTTTCAGTACCGTTTTCTACGTCCGGGATAAGGGTATACGTCTTAACGTCATCGCTAAATACGTCAACCTTACTTACGACTACGTTTTGGAAGTCGGGGTGGAGTGCTTTTGCAATTTTGTTGGGATGGTAACTGTCTTCGTGGTTAAGTGCCTTATAGGGCGCTTCCTTTATTTTGTTTTCTCTTGCAGGTTCTAATTTTAAGAAATCTGCAGGATTTAATTTACTGATTTTGCTTCCCATATTAGTTACCTCCTTTTAGTTTTTTAACTACTCTTAGACCTGCTTCTTCACCCGTCATATATGCGCATGAATATCCGTCGCCCATAATACCGTGACCACCACAGAAACGCAAATTCTTAATGCCGTTATCCTTAACTTGTGATTGGTTACGCATAATTACGTTGTCCCAACCTGAACTTCTATAGCCATAGATAGTTCCTTCGGGCGTGCCTAAGTAACGAGCGAAAGTTACGGGAGTTGCTATGGAAATTTCTTCAATATGATCCATAATATTTATACCCATAGTCTTTTCGTAGTCGCGAATATATCTTTCCGCAAGGTCGTTTTTCCACTTTTTGTATTCTTCAGGTTTCAAATCCTTTGGTACGTCGGAGCCGTAAATAGGCATAGTGAAGAACATTTGTGAAGTACCCTCCGGAGATGAATCCGGTATAACCTTGTTAAGGCAGTTTACGATATAGAAACCACCTTCTAATCTCTTGTCGTTTTGCTCTCTCGTGTTGCCTTCGTTTGCTACGAATACCGTATAGTCTTTAATACCAATTTCATCAGGAGTTGCATCAAGTCCTAAGTATATGGTTGCCACGGATATACCAAAAGATCTTGCGTTAGCAAGTTTTACGTCACGTTCGGGAAGTTTTACGTCCTTACTTCTTGCAAATACGTTGTCTGCTATAACGTTGGAAATTACTTCTTTTGCATATAACTTTTCTCCATTTGCAACAACACCTGCTACCGTACCGTCATCATTATATAGGAATTCGGTAACTTCACTATTGTAACGAATTTCACCACCGTTTTTGATGATTACGTCACAAAGTGCAAGTGACATTTCGTGTGAACGCTTATAGGGCATTGCAGCACCGTTGTCCATATATGAAGTAAGCATACTTAGGAAGTGCATACAGTTAAGTTCATCGGTAGGTACACCAAGATATCCCCAATAGGTAGTTAGGATATTCTTTGCCTTTAAGGGCATTTCAAGGGCATCAAGAACTTCATCAACGGTGTGAGATGCGCATCTCATAAAGTCTGCGTGTTTAAAGACCATTACGAGTGGGTTAGGATTACCCTTTTTCTTTTTAACGTATGCAAGTGCTTTGTCGCACTTATCGTTTAGTTCAATGAACGCTTGTACCTTTTCTCTGCAACCGGGAACTGCCTTTTCCATACTCTCGTAAAAGCGTTCTCTACCTGCTTGAACGGTTACGTCGTATCCATCTTCGCCTTTAACGATGGTGCGATACATAGTGTGTTCGTATCTCCAATCAATTTCTGCACCTACGGAGTCAAAAATTTTGTAAATATCGTCTGGTTTTTCTTTGGTACCTACGCCACAAAGTTCGTGGAGTGATGGTTCAAATTCAAATCTACCCCTTTTGAAACTCGTTGCACATCCACCGGGAAGATTGTGTTTTTCAAGGAGTAAGGTTTTAAGCCCACCCTTTGAAGTGTTAGCAGCAGCTGCAAGACCACCATTACCTGCGCCAACGACTATAACGTCATAATTGCTCATATTTACCTCCTTAGAGTTCATACAACTATTATAAACTTATAATAGGTTTAGGTCAATACTGAAAATTACTTTTATAGCATTGATTTTATTTGTTTTTTAACATATAATTAATCCATTAAGTATATGTTATACTTAGAACTTTTTGAGGTGGAATATGAAGAAATTTCTATCTAAAGCAGAAAACCTACTCGGCAATTTTTCTGAAAAGGTAGTAAAAGGCAAATGGATTTGCATCATTGCCTTTATTATCTTAACGCTCGGTTGCGCCGTTATGATTCCTTTCATAGAAGTGGAATACGACCTAACGGGACAAATGCCTAAAGAAAGTTATACTGCCGAAGCCTTAGAAATTCTCAAAAAGGAATTCAACGACAAAGGTATGGCATACGTTTGCGTGGAAAACGTAACGGAAACGGAAGCAACTAAGATTGCAGGCGACCTTAGAAAGGTTGAAGGCGTTGCCGTCGTAACCTACGTGCCTCAAATGAATTATAAAAATGGTAAAGCTCTTTATACCATAAACTTAACGGATTACGACTCTACGCCCGGTGCCTTTAATGCAATCGACAACGTTATTGCCCATCTTGAAAACGAAGGGATTAGTCACTATCTAACGGGTCAATCTGCCTTTTCCTACTTCACTAAGGCTGAAACGGAAGATAGTATAATTAAGGTAGGCGTTGTAATCGTCGTTCTCATTTTAGGTATACTCCTATTTACTTCTAAAACCTATTTTGAAATGGTAATTATGCTACTTACCTTCGTAGTAGCAGTAGCAATAAACATGGGAACTAACTACTTCTTCTTTGGAATTTCCTACCTTTCCAACCTTGTTTCCCTTGTTTTACAACTTGCTCTTTCCCTTGACTATATGGTTATACTTCTTCATAGATATATGGAAGAAAGGGAAACTAAAGACCCTGAAACGGCAGCCTCAATTGCCCTAAAGAAGGGTATAATTGAAATTTTATCAGGCGCACTAACTACCATCGCAGGACTCTTTAGCCTACTTCTTATGAGTATGCCTATCGGCGTTGAACTCGGTTTGTCTCTCGGCAAGAGTATTATTGCAAGTTTTATAACCGTTGTGTTCTTCATGCCTGCACTTCTCGTACTTCTTGACAAGCCCTTAATGAATAGTAAGCACAAGAGTTTCGTTCCTAACGTAACTAAGCCTGCAAAATTTCTTCTAAAGGGTAGAAAGATTATAGTACCTATATTTATAGTTGTCGTTGCCCTTTCATTCGTAGGTCAACTTTTCAACGTATATTCGTTCAACTACAATGGTGGTAGCATGATAGTTTCTGCAAGAGAGGCAATAGAGCCGGAGTTTGGCACCTTGAATTCACTCGTCGTAGTCGTACCTAAGGGAAATGCTGAAAAGGAAAGAGAACTTGCAGAGTATATCTCTTCATTTGAGCAAGTTGACTCTGTTAACGCACTTTCCACCATTGAACTTGCTGAAGGAGTATATCTCACCGATGAAATTGGTAGAAACGATATGTCAACCCTTATGGGCACACTTGCAGGGGGTGCCGATTTAAGCGCTTTTGAAAGTATGGCTAAGGGTATATTTGACGGATATCTTCAAGCAAAAGGCATAACTGACAAGAACGCTAAAGTTAGAATTATAGATCTACTTGATTATTTAGTTAGCGAATCGGAGTTTAAAGATATAATTAAGAGTATGGCGGGCGAATACGGCGATATGATGGACTCGCTCACTTTTGCTAAATCAAACCTTGAAAGCGAAAATTACGCAAGATTGACCTTCAATATATGCTCGGATATTGAAAGTGAAGAAACTTTTAATTTCCTTGATGAAATCGGTGCAAATATCCCCAACTATTACGCTGAATTCTATATGACAGGCGAAAGCGTTGCTTGCTACGATATGGCAAGTTACTTTGAGCAAGATAACCTTGTAGTTTGTCTTTGCTCTGCACTATTCGTATTCTTAATCATATTATTTACGTTTAAGAATTTACTAATCCCCGTAGTACTTCTTCTTGCAATTCAAGGTGGTATATGGATTAATTTTGCATTCCCATTCATTACCAATACTCCCGTTGCATTCATAGGCTACCTTATCATTACAGCAGTTCAAATGGGCGCTACAATAGACTACGCAATAGTATTAACCAATAGATATAAGGAAATTAGGGGCAACTATCTTGATAGATATGATGCAATGGCCGATGCGGAAAACACAGTACTACCAACGGTTATTACTTCAGGGTTAGTACTAACGGGTACCGGCTTTGCTCTTTCATTCCTTGCCTCCGGCACCGTTGCCGCAATGGGAAGTTTACTTGGTGTTGGCGCACTTACTTCACTTATTATAGTAATTTTCGTACTACCATCACTGCTACTCGTTACGGAAAAAGCCGTTGATAAGTGCGATTTCAAGAAATTATTTAAGAAGAAAGAGAAGTAACCTTTTTAAATGCGCAAGTTTGCGTAGCAAACCTGATGAGTAAAACAAAAAATACTTTCACTTACAATACTTAGTGATAGTTGCTTTGTATGACCCATATCTAAAGTAAATGCGAATGAATGCGGAATGCGAAAGTTAGCAAATTCGGAGTTCGGAAATCGGAATTCGGAATGATTACGTTTCTTTTAGTTTGAATTAGCTCGTACTAAAACATACTTTCGGTAAAACGCGATTATTTAGATGAAGAACGCGAAAAAGGCGAATTTACGAAAGGT
>JAZQVF010000149.1:0-5542 GCA_045631675.1 Candidatus Stercoripulliclostridium sp. | reverse complement strand
GGAAAGTTCCGTCTTAACGTATGGGGCAAGCGCTCAAAGACCATTAAAGCAAACGTAGGACAAGGACACCTTGGTGGAGATAGTGGCATTATCCACGACTTCCTTGAACTACTTGAAACGGGCAAAGCAAACCCAAGAGTTTCATTTATGAGTGAAACATTAATGAGTCATCTTATGGGATTTGCGGCAGAAGAGTCAAGAAAAGACGGTGGAAGGACTATAAATTTATAAATTTGTTACGAGCGTTGCCCGGCAAATATAGTGAAGAGTGAAGAGTGAATAGTGAAGAAGTAAAGTTTGAACTATTTCTCTCTCAAACAAGGTTTCGGTAAAACGCGTTAGTTAGTTAAATGTGAAATGCGAAATGCGAAATGCGAAATTGGCTTTGCTTCATTTCATTGCGCAAACAAGGACTTATTAAGTTTGAGTTAGTTTGTACTTAGATAAACTTTAGGTAAAACGCGTTAGTTTAGATGAAAGACGAAGGAAAAGAAAAAACCCGAGGGGTTGCTGTAGTAGACCTACTGCTCCCCGACGGGTTTTCTTGTTTTTCAAAGTATTTCGCTAAAATAACGCGTTTTACGCAAATATGGGATCACAAGTAAGGTTAATCCCCAATCTACGGAATATGGTTAGACTACTTTCTGGTAGCATAACGGTACTGTGTGCTTCACAACCTGAAAGTTCATTTAGTTCTTTTAGCGCCTTTTCAACTATGGGATTTGTTGCTGCGGAGAATGAGAGTGCAATAAGCGCTTCTTCAAGGTTGATTTTGTTTGATTTGGCGTGCAACGTTTCCTTTTTTAACTTCAATATTGCCTCAATTGCATTTGGAGCGATAAGGTCAATTTTATCGTCTATGTTTGCTAAGTGCTTGATTGCATTCATAATTACACCCGCAGGGGCATAGAGATTGTTTTTATCTCTTGAAGTTAGAATGGTACCGTCTTGAAGTTCAATGGCTATTGCCGGGCAATTGTTTTCTTCTGCTTTTTTGAGTGCCGGCTCTACGACCTTTCTATCAAATGGAGTACAGCCTATTTCCTTCATCAAAATTTCAACACGGTGTGCCGTTTCCAAATCGGCAGTGCCGTTTTTATACTCGTTATAAGTCTTAAAATATCTTCTAATTATTTCTTGCTTAGCCGCTTCTCTTACCACTTCATCATCGGTTATGGCATATCCTGCCATATTTACACCCATATCGGTAGGAGATTTGTATACTTCTTCCCCTAAAATGCGACTTAGAATGCTCTTTACTACTGGGAAAACTTCCAAATCACGATTATAGTTTACGGTAGAAACGCCATAGTTTTCAAGATGGAAATAGTCAATCATATTTCTATCGTTAAGGTCGGCAGTTGCTGCTTCGTATGCTATGTTTACGGGATGCTTTAAGGGTAAATTCCAAACGGGGAAGGTTTCATATTTAGCGTATCCTGCTTTAATGCCACGCTTGTATTCGTGATAAAGTTGAGAAAGGCAGGTTGCAAGTTTACCACTACTTGGTCCTGGTGCGGTTACAACTACAACGGGGCGAGTGGTTTCAATATAGGGATTTGCACCATAACCTTCATCGGAAACGATGGTATCAACGTCGTTAGGATAACCCTTGGTGAGTTTATGGATATACACCTTTTCACCCATTCTTTCAAGTTGCTTTCTAAAAATATCGGCAGCAGGTTGCTCTTTATATTGGGTGATTACTACTGAATTAATGAGAAGTCCTAATTCGCGAAGATTGCGCATAAGACGAAGAAGTTCATTGCCGTAGGTGATGCCGAAGTCGGAGCGAATTTTGTTCTTTTCAATGTCGGGAGCACCGATGCAGAAGATGATTTCCATCTTATCTTTAAGGTTGGTAAGGAGTTTAGTTTTAACGTTAGCATCAAAGCCCGGAAGTACGCGTGCCGCATGAAGGTCGTCAAAGATTTTGCCACCAAACTCAATATAAAGTTTGTTGTCAAACATCTTAGACCTATTAAGAATATTTTCCGTTTGTTTCTTTACGTATAAAGCGTTATCAAAACCGATCTTCACGACGTATTCCTCCTTCCATAACAAATATTATTTTAACAAATACGCGCCTTTATGTCAACGGGGAATGGTTAGTTTTATCCTTTATATTTAAGGTATACCTTAAATAGATTTTCTTTAGTATCCACCTTGTAACCAAGGAAATTAAGATGCCAAAAACAAGGTCGGTTATAAAATGTGCGCCTGCCGTCAAGCGCGAAAACGCCGTCAAAATCGTAAAGATAACGCTAAACGCAAATGGTACCACCTTGCTTTTAAAAATTTTGTGTTTTTCATTTATATCAACGAGCAAAATTGATGTTGCACTCATACTTGCATGCCCTGATGGAAAGGAGTTACCACCACTGCCAAAAAGCCAAAAGGGTGTATAGTTTGAATAGTCTGCATTTAGGTCAATAAATCTCACTCTACCCCATAGGTACTTCATAGTTGCCACCACCGTAGCACTAACGATAACTACCCCTAATAGATAGCAAGCAAAAACAAAGTCTTTCCTTTTAGCGTCTTTTTTCCTTAAAACAACAAACGTAACTACTAAAAGATAAAAAAATGGGATAAGCGCGGGCGCTTCCCCTATGCACTCAAAAATTAAGGTAAAAAGGTTTTCTCCCTTAAAGAAGAATTTGGATATTTCAATTTCCCACATATAATATTAATACGTGGCAAAAGCGTATTTATTAAATTAAAGTTGTAAAAAAAAGCGCCGTATCGCTACGGCGCCTGTTTGTTGTATTTTTACAAAAGTGAGAGATAAAGTGCTTTAATTTCTTCTACACTCGTATCTCTTGGGTTACCTGGACGGCAAGCATCTGCAAATGCAGACTCGGAAAGGAAGTCAACGTCTTCTGCCTTAACGATTGCTTTAAGGTCTTGTGGAATACCTACGTCAATGGAAAGTTGTCTTACTGCCTCAACACAAGCCTTGCGTGCATCTTCAAGAGACATTTCGTATGCATCTTTTACGCCCATAACCTTTGCGATATCTCTATACTTTTCACCGGTAAATGGTGCGTTATATTCCATAACGGTGGGGAGAATGATTGCGTTTGCTACACCGTGTGGGGTGTCGTATAGTGCTCCTAAGGGGTGTGCCATTGAGTGTACGATACCAAGACCTACGTTGGAGAAACCCATACCTGCAATATATTGTCCAAGTGCCATTCCTTCTCTGCCTTCTTGAGTGTTTTCAACTGCACCACGAAGAGAGTTAGCAATAATTTCAATAGCCTTAATGTGGAACATATCGCTCATCTCCCAAGCACCCTTAGTAATGTAACCTTCAATAGCGTGGGTGAGAGCATCCATACCGGTTGCAGCGGTCAATCCTTTGGGCATAGTTGACATCATATCGGGGTCTACTACTGCTACTACGGGAATGTCGTGTACGTCAACGCAAACCACCTTACGGTTGTTTTGACCGACGGTAACTACGTAGTTAATGGTAACTTCTGCTGCAGTACCTGCCGTTGTGGGAACTGCGATGATGGGGGTGCACTTATTCTTAGTAGGAGCAACTCCTTCAAGACTTCTTACGTCTGCAAATTCAGGGTTTTCAACGATGATACCAATAGCCTTAGCAGTATCAATTGATGAGCCACCACCGATAGCAACGATACATTCAGCACCACTTTCTTTGAATGCCTTTACACCACCTTGAACGTTTTCAATAGATGGGTTAGCCTTAATGTCGCTATATACGTCGTAGGGAATATTAGCAGAATCTAAAATATCGGTTACCTTTTTAGATACTCCAAACTTAATAAGGTCGGGGTCAGAGCAAACGAAAGCCTTCTTAAAGCCTCTTGCCTTAATTTCGGTTGCGACTGCTTCAATTGCGCCTTTGCCGTGATAACTGGTTTCATTCAAAACGAATCTATTTGCCATAAAAGTCTCCTTTTGGATATTTGATGTTTTTATTATATTATAATAAATAGATATGGTCAATACGTAATTTTAAATGTTTGGTAAATATAAACGCCTTTTTCTTCCATAATTGTCTTTTCCGTGCTATAATCTAACTATGTTCACAAGAGTTTACGTAGAAATTACCAATATTTGCAATATGAATTGCTCCTTCTGCCACTCTCACTCAAGAAAGGCTAAAATGATGCGTGAGAGCGATTTTCAAAAGGTGCTTACTTCCCTAAAAGGCAAAACTAAACACTTGTATTATCATCTTATGGGAGAGCCTTTAACCCACCCCCTTCTCTCTACCTTTATAAATATGGCGTCAAAGGAAGGCTTTCGCTCACTAATTACCACCAACGGCACTTTAATTAAAAATAAAGGACGTGAACTTTTAGAGTGCGGTACGTATAAGATTAATATTTCTTTACATAGTTTTGAAAAGCAAGGGGAAGAGTATTTTAACAACTACTTAAACGATATAATTGACTTCATAAATTTAGCAAAAGATACTCGTACTATCGTGGTTTTAAGGCTTTGGAATAAAGGCATAGATGAAAGGACTAACGATAAAATAATTTCCATTTTAAAGGAAAATATCGTTGGAGAATGGTGCGAAAACGAAAAAGGTATAAAGATAAGAAACAAATTGCATATTGAGTGGGGCGAGCGTTTTGAGTGGCCCGACAAGGATGCCCCCTTATATGGCGACAACGTTTTCTGCTATGGTATGCGCGACCATTTCGGCATACTTTCAGACGGCACGGTGGTCCCTTGTTGCTTAGATAGTGACGGAGTAATCAACCTTGGCAATATCTTTGAAACGCCCATTGAAGATATACTGAATTCCGAAAGAGCAAAAGCAATCAAACACGGCTTTGGATGTAAAAAAGCCGTTGAAGATCTTTGCAAAAGATGTGGATACGCAAGAAGATTTGACGTTTAATAAAGATATATAAACAAGAAATACCTCACTACGTTCGGCAATAAATACACCCACGCTGTGGGTGCAATAAATACCCTTCGGGCAAGAAATACAAACATAATATGTTTGCGTTAAGGATAATAAGCCGTGTTATTTTGGCGGTATACGGCGTTAAACTCAAGCCTTATCGTGGCGCAGTACGGAAAACTTGTTTCTTATTTTTCCAAGTTATTCGCTAAAATAACGCGATATTAGAAGAAATGAAGTTTGAGTTATTTCTCTCTTTAACAAAGTTTCGGTAAAACGCGTTAGTTAGGATGAAGAGCGCGAAAAAGCACCCATTTCTTGACGGGACTTTACATAGAAGTAAACGACCGAGAGAAATGGGTGCTTTGACAAAGTTATTCGCCTAACTAACGCGTTTTACTCCCATTCAATAGTACCAGTGGGCTTCGGCGTAATATCGTAGAGTACACGGTTAACACCCTTTACTTCGCTTAAAATCCTATCGGTAATCTTAGCGAGTAAATCATAGGGAAGTGGTTCAATGGTTGCAGTCATTGCATCAACGGTGTTAACGGCACGAATGATTACGGGCCACTCAAATGAACGTGCGTTATCACGAACACCAACTGATTTTACGTCGGGAATAAGGGTGAAATATTGCCATACCTT
>JAZQVF010000148.1:0-14444 GCA_045631675.1 Candidatus Stercoripulliclostridium sp. | reverse complement strand
CTTTAATAATCCTTGTGACGTTGTTGGATCTTCGCTTTTAAGACTATTAGAACAAACTAATTCTGCAAGACCTTCAGTTTTGTGCGCAGGAGTATTCCTTACGGGACGCATCTCGTAAAGTTCTACTTCAAATCCTCTTTTTAAGAGTTGATATGCTGCCTCACATCCAGCAAGTCCACCACCAATAATCTTAACCACTATTTTTCCTCTTTTGGTACAACTGTCTTATTACACTTACGATTAGTGCAAACGAATTTCTTCTTTTCACCCTCTTGAACAACCTTCATTACACTTGAACAATCGGGACATAGTATTGGAGCAGGTAGATCCCATGACATAAACTTACATTGTGGATAGTTTGAACATCCGTAGAAAGTAGAGCCGGCCTTTTTACCATGTCTCTTGCTGATCTCGCCACCACATATTGGGCATTTGCCCACAGAATCAACGAAGTTCTTTATATTTTTACATTCTGGATAATTAGGACAAGCAAGGAATTTACCATATCTTCCTTCTTTTATAACCATCTTAGATCCACATTTATCACATATTACGTCACTTATTTCTTCCGGTAATGCAACCTTTTTTCTTCCGTTATAACTTGCTTTTTGAAGATCATCAGCAAAAGATGGATAAAATTCTTCAATAATCTTTTGCCATTCTGAACCATGTTCAATCAAGTCTAAACGGCTTTCCATATCTGCAGTGAAATGAACGTCAACTATATTTTTAAAGCAATTCTCCATAAACTCGGTAACTGCTTCACCAAGTGAAGTGGGCTTAAAAAGTTTTTGCTCCTTAGTTACATATTCCCGTTTTGTAAGAACAGATATAACCGTTGCATAAGTTGAAGGTCTTCCTATACCATTTTCTTCCATTGCCTTAATTAGTGTAGCTTCTGAATATCTTGGTTGAGGTTTGGTAAACTTTTGTTCGGTCTTGATATTCTTTAGTTTTAAAACGTCACCTTCGTTAAGGTTTGGTAAGTTTCCTTCATGTTCTGCTTCGTCATCATCTGAAGATGCTTTTTCAACTTCGTATACAGCAGTGTATCCCTTGAATACAAGCGTTTTACCACTTACTTTAAATCCATAGTTTTCTTTATCATTTACCTTGGCTTCAACTCTAACGTTTAAAGTATTATAAACCGCAGGTGTCATTTGACTTGCAAGATAACGGAAATATATAAGTTTATATAACTTATATAAGTTTTTAGGAAGTTTATCTTCTAAACTTTCAGGTGTTCTTTCTAAACTAACGGGTCTAATTGCTTCGTGAGCGTCTTGAACGTTTTGCCCCTTGGTCGTGTAGATATTAGGTTTGGCGGGAACAAAATCTTTACCATACTTATTTAAAATATGCTTACGAGTGATTGCTTGCATATCGCTTGAGATTCTTACAGAGTCCGTTCTAATGTAAGTTACCAAAGCAGTATGACCTTCCCCAGGTAGTTCAACACCTTCATAAAGTTGTTGAGCAAGTTGCATAATTTGTGGAGAACTAAGACCTAATTTCTGTGAACCATCTTGTTGGAGAGTTGAAGTCGTAAATGGTGCTTGAGGACGAGATTGTGACACACCTTTCTTAACTTTTTCTACATACCAATTAGCCAAATTAAGTCTTGCTTCAAGTTTCTTAACCTGTTCTTCACTTTCAAGTTTAACCTTTTTACCATTGTAATCTTGGAAAGTACTTTTTATTATTGGACTTCGAGTTCCGTCTTTAAGAACGTTTGCGGTCATATTCCAATATTCTTGTGGCACGAAAGCATTTATCTCTCTTTCACGGTCTACAATCATTTTTAAGGCAGATGATTGCACCCTACCACCAGACAAACCACTCTTTATTTTTCTTGAAAGAATAGGACTGATTTTATAACCTACTAATCTATCTAGAACTCTACGTGCTTGTTGAGCGTTTACAAGATTTAAATTGATCTCTCTCGGTGATTCAATAGCTTGCTTTACAGCTTTAGCAGTAATTTCGTTAAATTCTATACGGTTTTCAAGACCATTTAAATCAAGCGTATTAGCAAGGTGCCAACTTATCGCCTCCCCTTCTCTATCCGGGTCGGTCGCGAGATAAGTAAACTCTGCATCCTTAACTTCTTTCTTTAAGCGTTTAATTAGTTCCTTTTTTCGAGCATCCTCAACCACGTATTCTGGCTTAAAACGATTCTCAATATCTATACCTAAAGTCTTTTGAGGCAAGTCGCATACGTGTCCACCAGAAGCCATGACGCGAAAACCCGTTCCCAAATACTTTTGAATAGTTTTAGCTTTTGAGGGTGATTCCACTATTACTAATTTCATTCTATACTCCGTAATAATTATTATCTAATTTTCTAATGAGTCCTACGATTTCCATTCTTACAAGCAAAGCATTTAAATCGCTTACTCCTAACCCCGTCAAGTCAACAAGGTCATCAAAATGCATTTCACTATAAGATAATGCATCAATTAATTTTTCTTCAATAAAGTCAAGTTGCATTGCACTTGCTCTCTTTTCTGGCTGTTTCTTTACACCTAATGAATCAATAATATCATCTGGTGAAAGAACTATAGCACCTTGACAAGTTTTCAATAATTTGTTGCCACCCTGTCCTCTTGGAGAATTCAAGGCAGAAGGGATAACAAACAATTCTTTGTTTTGCTTAACAGCATAATCAGCCGTAATTAAAGAGCCACTCTTTAGTCCAGCCTCTGCAACCAAAACACCATGAGATATCGCGCTAATCAATCTATTCCTTTCAGGAAAATTGAAAGCAAGCGATGGCGTACCAAGTGGATACTCCGATATAATTAGGCCATCTCTAGCAATATCATCATATAATTGTGCGTTTGAGGCAGGATAAACAACGTCAATACCGGACCCAAGAACAGCAATTGTTTTACCATGATTTTGAAGGGTAACCCTATGCGCTATGCTGTCAACGCCTCTTGCAAGGCCACTAACAATCGTTAGTGAGCATTTTGCAAGTATTTCCACGAACTTTTCCGTATAATCTCTACCATATCTTGACGGCTCTCGTGTACCTACAACAGCAAGGCACTTCGTTTTTAACAATCCTATATCACCTTTAAAATATAGAATAGCAGGAGGAACGTCAATTTCCTCAAGCCTATCTGGATATGCATCATCACCACGAACGATAACACCAAACCCTTTTCTATCAAGAAGTCTAAGAATATCGTCAACTTGTTTGATTTCAAACGATTGTAACATTCTTTGATATGCCGCTTCACCAGCAATCTTACGAATTAGGGGAGCATGTTGATTGGGCGAATATAAAAGGTCGCAAGGATCAATGATAGAGTCAATTTCATTGATTTTAGTAGACGTAAGTCCAATAATTGCTTGCAACCATACGATTGCCCTTACTCTATCTCTAATCACCATCGGTCATATCCTTCGTCTTATATTGTATAGCCTCAGCAACGTCATTTATACAAATTTTTTCCCTTCCCGCAAGATCCGCTATAGTTCTTGCTACCTTTAGAATACGGGTAAAACTTCTTGCGCTAAGACTTTGATTTCTAAAAGCCAATTTCATTAGTTTTTCAGAATCTTCGTCTAACTCACAATAGGTATTAATAAGCCTATTGTTCATTTCAGCGTTGACCTTGATACCTTGCTTAGCATATCTTTCACGTTGAATAGCTCTCGCCATTTCAACTCTTTCCTTAACGCTTGCAGAACTTTCTTCATCACCCTTAGCACGAAGTTCATCGTATTCAACACCACCTACTTGAACGTATAAATCTATCCTATCAAGTAATGGGCCTGAGATTTTATTTTGATATCTTCTTCTCTCTAAAATAGAACACGTGCAAGGCTTATTAGGATCACGAGAGCCATAATTACCACAAGGACATGGGTTCATGCTTGCAACCAACATAAAGCGCGCAGGATATTCTATTGAACGCGCAACGCGCGTAACGGTAACAACGCCGTCTTCTATAGGTTGACGTAAAGTTTCAAGCGTCTTTTTATTGTACTCGGGCATTTCATCAAGGAAAAGTACTCCGTTATGCGCCAAACTAACTTCTCCACACTTGCTTGAAGAACCACCACCAACTAAACTCATTAAACTCGCCGTATGATGAGGACTTCTGAATGGGCGTGTAGTAACCATCCCTTGCTCACAATCTAAAACACCGGCTACGCTATGTATCTTTGTAGTTTCTATAGCTTCTTCAAAGGTCATGTCCGGCATTATAGTAGGAACACACTTTGCAAGTAGCGTTTTGCCTGCGCCAGCTGGGCCACTCATTAATATATTGTGCCCACCTGCTACGGCAATTTCCAACGCTCTTTTAGCAATCTTTTGTCCTTTGACGTACTTTAAATCAACGTCATACTTATTTTCATTTTCCCTTGAAACGTAAGTTCTATACTCAATAGGTTTTAAATCAGCAAATCCACCAATAAAAGCACAAGCTTCTGCAAGCGTTTTTACTGCATATACTTCTATTCCAACTATAAAACTTGCTTCAACAGCATTTTCATAAGGAATAATGAACTTTTTATATCCACTTTGTAATGCAGAAATCAAAAGCGGAAGTACTCCATTAACCTTTCTAACACCACCATCTAATGATAGTTCTCCAACCATTACGAAATCTAAATGATTAGTAATGTTGAGTTGTTCCGTTGCCGCAAGGAAACCTATTGCAATTGGAAAATCAAATAGAGAACCTTCTTTCTTAACGTCAGCAGGCGCCATATTAACAGTTGTACGTCTTGGAGCAAATTCAAAAAATGAATTTTTTATGGCAGCGCGAACTCTATTTCTTGCTTCTTTAATCGCATTAGATGGAAGCCCTACGATATCAAAAGAAGCAACCCCTTTCTGGGTGTCCACTTCAATATCAACAGGGTAACCATTTAAGCCATCAAGTGCAAAACTTTTAACAGTCGCTAACATTTAAGGTTCTCCATTTAACAAGCGAGAGCCTTAAAAAAGGCTCTGCTCATTAATAATTATATTATTATTCTTCGTCGTTTTGATTGTCTTCTTGAGTTCGTGACGCTCTCTTCAACTTCCTTTCATTATTTACTTCTTTAATGGCCTCTCCAGTTGCTTGGATGAATGCTCCCGTCTTAGAAGCACCTGCCTTCAACTTTGAAACCACTTTCATTGAAGAATATTTTACGTACTCAAAATAAGGTACACTTATTGCAGTTTGTTCAACTGCCTTCTTGTTGATGAGAATGTCGTATGCAACTACTATATAGTATACTGCAACAACCAAGCTTAGTGATCCCATTACGTATACAATAGCAGTTAAATCATTATTAACAGCAACTACACCACTTGTAGTATAACCTGCAACCAAGTAAACGTATGCAGCGTTAACGTATGCGATAATTGCATAAGCAACGAATGCAACGAATAAACGAGCATCCTTAATGAGTGCAGTTACGATAAATAGTAAGGGTAGTGATACGTATAGAGAGTAATAACTCATATTGTTTGCAAAAGTCCAGAATGCAAGAACGCAAGTTGCAGCGACCAATGTCAAATCTATTCTATTTCTATTTCTGAAATATGCAACGCCTAATACGATTACTACGAATGCAATGTAAAGTATGGTTACAAAAATTGATTGAATTCCAACTACTTTGTAGTTATTACCAAGTAATCCTTGGAAGTTGAATGCGTTTGCAGAATATACTTTTTGTCCTTGTAGTGTTTCAATATACTTAGCAAAGCCGGCAAATGCATCACCCTTTGCAACGTCATTAAATACGAAGGGGAGAGTAATTAAGTAGAATACTACAACACAACCAATAATAGTAGCTATAGGAGCGATTAACTTCTTGTATTGCTTATCTTTAATTGCTCTAAAGATTACGTATCCAGTATAGAGAAGAATTGCAGGGCAAACATAAATAGCAGAAACGGTAGTCATGCATGCTGCAAAATAGGAAATAGCAAGTCCAACGTAATTACCTTTGTTGATTAGGAACCAGAAAGCAAGAATCAAGAAGAATGCAGAAATGCTTTCAAATGAGCCCCATGCAGATGACATAGCAAATACCATAGGAATTAGTGAATAGAAGGTTGCCATAATAGTTGCCCCTACTCTACCTTGTTTCTTTGCGATTATGCTATAAATTAAAGCAACTGCACCTAAGTCTGCAATAATACCAAGAGTCTTAATAGTTGCGAGAGTCGTAAGTGATACTACGCTTGTATTAGCACCTGCAACTTGGAATAATTTACCAAAAAGACCAGCGAATGCACTAAGGTACATTGCAAAAGGCATTAAAGCGGTATAAGTACTATTGTATTCAAAGAAATGAGGAGCTGAATAATTTGCAAGCCAATTACCCATAGATGCAAATTGTTCCAAATCATATCCAAAATAGCTTGATGAAATGCTTTCGCTACCTGCAATAATTGTTTCAGTAAGCATAATAGCCAAACGAATTAAAGCGGCACTGCCTAATGAGATAACTAAGCCCAACCATTTAGTGTCTTTAAGTTTGTTGAAGAAGCTATTATTAGTTTCAACACCTTCAAATGCAAGACTTCTTGAACGTAGCACATAAGCAACGTATGCGATAACTAAAGTAGCAATAGCGCCAATAATTACGTAAGCAATGTTTAAAGATGTTGCTTGACCGTATACAGCACTATTTAATTCGTAAAGACCATAGGCCTCACCGTTTTCAACGGCGATTGCTTCAGTAACTCTGGTAATCTTAACGTCCTTAATATAAACAACAGCGCTTACAGGATAATCTTCCATACCAACGAATATAGCAAAATTATATTCTTTTGTGCCGTCAGTCTTGAAATAGAAGGTATCCGTTACGTAACCACTTGTGATATTTCTAATTTCTGAAGATTTCTTTTCATCACCGATGTTGAAAGAAGGATCTTCTTTAAAGCCTAAATATAATCCAACGTAACTTGTTGCATCATCTTCGGTGCTAAATTCTGCGATAGAATCCATATCATAGGTATAAGTTACCTTGTAGTAAGCATATCTCTTAAGATATACCTTTTGGCTTGCTATAGCATAACCAGCATTTTGGGTGTTGATCTTAAGTCCATTTGCACTTGAACTGAAAACAGATGAAGTAGCTGAATCATTTCCTGCTGAGAAAGACCAATCAGTGGCAATATCTTCGCCCTCTCCGGTGTAATTAAAGTTACCACTTTCGTTGTTAAAACTTAAAATTTGCTCATCATAAGCGCTAACTGCATTAGTGGTGCAACCGGTAAGTAGAAGAGTTGCCGTAATGGCGATTAATGCCATTAGAATAACTATTTTTTTCATTTTTGCTCCTAAATTTGTTAGAGGTGTTTTAACCGCGCCCTAAAAAAGGCGCGGTTGACTATCGTGATTATTTATCGTTCTTAACAGCAGTCTTAGCAGGCTTAACCTTTGCAGACTTACCACTACGTTCTCTTAGGTAGTAAAGCTTTGCTCTTCTTACGTAACCTCTTGCCTTAACTTCGATGTGATCGATTTTAGGTGAGTGAAGAGGGAAAGTTCTTTCTACACCGAAACCACCACTCTTAGTAATGTGGCGAACGGTAATGGTTTCACGGATACCACTATTTTTACGTGCGATTAGAGTACCTTCATAAGCTTGAATTCTTTCGCGGGTACCTTCGATAACCTTTACGTATACAACAACGGTGTCACCGATTCTGAGTTCAGGCAAATCCTTTCTCATGCCTTCTTGTTCGATAATGTCGATAATGTTCATGACTTACCTCCAGTTTTCACAATAACGTACGTACGAGGCTTGGATTTTTTTCTCTCGCATAGGTCCGTTACAAAGTCTTAAATATAATAACAAAAACAAAAAAAGTACGCAAGCATTTTGGCGCACTTTATATAATAAATATAATAAAATATAAGAAGTCGTATTTTATTTTTTGTTTTCTGAAATTTTAGTACCAATATCCGTAAAAAGCATCTTCAATATGCTCTTGAATTCCATCCCTATCAGCAATAATGTCAAATCGTATTTCCATATTGCTTAAGCCGTTGTCAAGAATATATTTTTCCGTTGCTTTTATGATTTTCCTAACCTTACTTTTGGTAACGCTTTCAACAGGATCTCCCATTTCTTCAGTAGAACGATATTTAACTTCAACGATAACAATAGTTCTTCCTTTTTTGCAAACGATATCAAGTTCCCCTATTTTTGGATAATTTACGTTCACGTCAAGAATTTGGTAGCCTTTAGACTCCATCAATTTTGCAGCTTTAAATTCAGCTAAAATTCCCAGTGCGCTTGATTCCATTTACTTGAAAAAATTCTTAATAAAAGTTTCCCTATGTATAGGGCATGGTCCATACTTCTTTAGCATTTCAATATGATGTTTAGAGCCGTATCCTTTATGGTTTTCAAAGCCATACTCTGGATATAAGTCTGCATATTTTAACATCAGTCTATCACGTTCAACCTTCGCAAAGATTGAAGCTGCTGCAATACAATAACTGACGGCATCACCATGTATAATTGACTGAGATTTATAAGGTAAATCCAACTTAACGGCATCTATTAAAACCATTTCGGGTAATGGAAACATGCTTAAGATTGCCTCTTTCATAGCTTTTTTTGTTGCATTTAGAATATTTATCTCATCTATTTCTTTTGCATCAATAAAAACAGTTTTATGACAAATCGTTGCATCCACAAGTTGATCATATAAAGCTTCTCGCTTCTTTTCTGTAAGCTTTTTTGAATCATTAACCCCATCAATCAAGTTGCTTAAATCTGGTATACAAGCACCGGCACACACTGGTCCTGCAAGAGGTCCACGTCCTGCTTCGTCTACACCGCAAATAAAATTAACGCCTCGGTTTATTAGAGCCTGCTCGTACTCAAACAAATTAGACATCTGCCCTCTCCAATGGGAATTTACCCAAATAACCTTTTCTAAAGTCAGATATTATTATTTTTGCAATGCGTTCATAATCAAGTTCACCACCACGCATTATGACACCACGTTTTTTTCCAATATCTTTCATTATTTCAATAGGCGTTTCTTTTAATTCATCCAATTTATAGCGGTTAATTAATTCCATAGGATGCTCAAGCATATAAAACTTTATTGCCTCTAATGCCAACTCTGAAATATCCACAACGTCTTCCTTTACACTACCAATTAAAGCAAGACGCATTGCCTTGTTTTGGTCTTTAAAGTCCGGATACAACACGCCGGGACTATCTAATAATTCAATGTAATCTCCTATTGCGACCCATTGCTTACCACGAGTAACACCTGGCTTATTTCCCGTAACGGTTTTCTTTTCCCTAACCAAACTGTTAATTAAAGTAGACTTACCACAATTAGGCACACCAATAACCATAGCTCTAACTGTTTTGTTTACACCTTTTTGATGATATCTTTCAATTAAATCTTCATTCAATTCAAGTAGGTTTTTGACAATGACAGGAGCATCAGATTTAGAAATACTATTGCTATAAATACACTTAAATCCTTGTCTTCTAAATTTATCAACCCACTTGATAACTTCTTTTGGGGATACCATATCGGCTTTATTGAGTACATAAAGTCTTGGTTTGTTACCAATTACTTCATCAAAGGCTGGGTTAATACATGATTCAGGTGCGCGAGCATCAAGAACGTAGATGACTGAATCAACTACTTTAATTTCTTCACTCATCATTCTAATTGCCTTGGTCATGTGTCCTGGAAACCAATGAATAAACATATTTCTACTCCTTTATCACGAGATCAGGTCTTCTTTCCTTAGTAATTTTAATGCTTTGCTCCTTTCTCCATTTAGCAATCTCTGCATGATTACCAGATAACAAAACCTCAGGCACGGATAACCCCATGAATTCTTGAGGTCTCGTGTATTGAGGATACTCAAGTAAACCTTCTGAAAAACTTTCTTCTTGTGTGGATTCTTCTGACCCTAATACGGAAGGGATGTAACGTGCAACCGTGTTAATAACAACTAAGCTTGCAAGATCTCCTGACGTTAATACATAGTCACCTATAGACAATTCTCTATCTATGTCTAACTCAATAATCCTCTCATCTATGCCTTCATAGCTGCCGTTAATAAGCATAAGATGTTCATACTGCGCTAATTCTCTAACTACATTTTGACTTAAGGTTTGACCTTTAGGGCTTAGATATATTCGAATTGCTTTATGATCCGGATCAACGCTTGTTATACAATCATGCAATGGTTGAGGTGTCATTACCATTCCCGCACCACCACCAAATGGATAATCATCGCATTTCTTATGTTTATTTGTTGAATAATCTCTTATATTGTGAATATCAACGCAAAAAAGCTCCTTTTCAAGAGCTTTACCTATAATGCTTTCATTTAACACCGAATACATTTCGGGGAAAAGTGTCAATACACTAATTCTCATAAACTGCTACTTTTTCAAGTTCTATTGAATCAAGTATAATACGTTTTCCAGGCAAATCATATTTTGAAATTACACCTAATTTATGCGGGAACATAAAGTTTTTACAACCATCAATTCCATCGATACAGTAAACGTCGGCAGCGCCATATTGTAAAATTTCTCTTAGCACACCAACTTTACGATCGTTAATTTCAATATATAGTCCAATTAAATCATCAATATAATAAGTACCTGCAGGAAGCGTTGGGCGGTTAGCATCATCAACGAAAATATCTCCCCTCAACGCATCTGCAACGTCCCTATCGTTAACACCTTTAAGTTTCATGTACGCACAACCGTTTCCAAATGAAATCTTTTCAACGGAATATTTATCATCGTTTAATACTATAGCTTTAATGGACTTCATCTCAGATTGATCAAGTCCATAAAAAACTTTTATATCTCCACGAACGCCATGAGCCCTTATGGCTTTGCCAATTTTAAGCATTATCTTTCTTCAATATAAACGTCATAGCGCTTATCGGAATTCTGAGATGCGGCCTTAACAATTGTTCTAATAGATTTTGCAAGGCGACCAGATTTTCCAATAAGACGAGCTACCCTATCTTTGTCAACGAAAACTTTTATATCTACGTTATCGTTGTCTTCCAACATAACGATTTCATAAGAGCCTTCATCAACAATTTGTCTGACTAAAAAGTCAACGAAATCACGAACGGACATAGTATTAGTCCTCGATCTTTGCTACTGCTGCTTCTACTGCTGCGTCTACTGCGTTAACTTCTTCTTCAACAACTGCCTTTTTAGCATATTTTGATGAACCAGCAATGATGCCTTCGTTTACAAAAATATCACGAACGGTATCGGTGGGTTGTGCGCCGTTTGCGAGCCATTTCTTTGCAAGATCAACATCAACCTTGATGGTTGCAGGTTCGGTTTTTGGGTTATAGAAACCTACTTGTTCAATGTATTCGCCATCTCTTGATTTTCTTGAATCGATAGCTACGATACGATAAACAGGGCTCTTTTTCTTGCCCATTCTGTGAAGTCTGAGTTTTACTGCCATAATAGTGTCCTCCGAGTATAATTTTTATTTTTTAATATATTTTAGAAAGGAAATTTGAATTTTCCTGAGCTAATCTTTTTCATCATTTGTCTAGTTTGTTCAAATTGATTGAGCAATCTATTGACGTCTTGAACTTGCGTTCCACTACCTTTAGCAATTCTTCTACGCCTTGATGCATTGAGAATTGAAGGATTTCTTCTTTCTTTCAACGTCATAGAAAGAATTATTGCTTTCGTCTTTTCCAATTGCTTTTCGTCAACGTTTAAATCCTGACCTTTAAGTTGACGGCTCATACCAGGTATCATATCAAGCATATCTTTCATGCTACCCATTTTTTTCATATTACTGAGTTGTTCAAGGTAATCTTCAAGATCAAAGGTGTTTTCCTTCATCTTTTTTGCCATTCTCAACGCATCTTCTTCACTAATTGCATTTTGAGCCTTTTCAATTAGCGTAAGAACGTCTCCCATGCCTAGAATTCTTGATGCCATTCTATCAGGGTGGAATGGTTCAACGTCGGTAACCTTTTCACCTGTACCTATATATTTAATTGGTTTGCCACAAATAGCTTTAATAGAAAGAGCAGCACCACCTCTTGTATCGCCATCTAACTTGGTAAGAATTACGCCCGTAATGTCAAGTTGTTGATTAAAGGTTGCAGCAACGTTAACAGAATCTTGACCTAACATACTATCAACAACAAGCAAAATCTCTTGTGGATTAATAGTTGATTTTATCTCTCTCAACTCCTGCATTAGATTTTCATCTATATGCAAACGGCCCGCTGTATCAACTATTACTGTATCAAAACCTTGTTTTTTAGCGTACTCAATTGCATCTTTTGCAATTATAACAGGAGAGATTTGTCCTTTTTCAAAAACTTCTACACCTACTTTATCGCCAACAACTTGCAATTGCTTGATTGCTGCAGGACGATACACGTCACCCGCTACTAAGAGTACTTTTTTGTTATCTTTCTTTAATAGTCCTGCAAGTTTACCACACATGGTAGTTTTACCGGCACCTTGCAAGCCACACATCATATATACCGTTGGGGGACGATCACTTACTGCAAGCTTTTGGTGTTTACTGCCCATTAGCTCAATAAGTTCATCATTAACTATCTTAATAACTTGTTGAGAGCTTTCCAACCCCTTAAGTATATTTTCACCAATTGCCTTCTCTGAAACCTTATTGATGAATTGCTTAACAACCATAAAGTTAACGTCTGCTTCTAAAAGAGCAACACGAACTTCACGCATAGCGTTCTTAATTTCAAGTTCGGTTAACGCTCCTTTATTTTTAAGCTTTGAGAAAGCATGATTAATTTTTTCTGATAAATTACCGAATAATGCCATTATATTTCCTTTATTTCGTTAAGAACATCATTGAGTTTATCTGCAACTTCAGTATCCACAGATACAATAATTTGCTCTATCTTGTTAACTATGTTAGTTATCTTCTCAACTAATCCAAGTTTTTCTTCATATTCAACGAGTTTATCTGAAGACCTTTTTATCACGTCTTGAACAGCCTGTCTTGAGACACCCTCTTCTTCTGCTATTTCTTTTAAAGAAAGGTCTTCATCGTAGTAACTTGATAATATTCTTGTTTGATATTCGGTCAACAAGCCACCATAGTAGTCATTCAAAAGACCGATTTCAACATTTTTTAGCATACGCCACCTACAAAGATTCTTTCTAATGCAATAAGAATATACCATATAAAAAACAAGGTGTCAAGCATTTTTACTTGACACCATAGAATTATTATAAAAAATTTTATTCAAATATTGCATCAACAAATTCAGTGGCATTAAAAGGCAACAAATCGTCAATCTGTTCGCCTACACCTACGTATACGACGGGTATTTCCTGCTCAGCGCTTATTGCCATAACAACACCACCCTTAGCGGTACCATCAAGTTTGGTTAGAATAATTCCATCAATGTCTATGGCCTCGTTAAACACGTCCACTTGTTGTACTGCGTTTTGACCAGTTGTCGCATCAAGAACAATATAATTTCTTCTATCACAATCAGGCAGTTCACGACTAATGACACGATTGATTTTTTCAAGCTCGTTCATTAGATTTTTTTTGTTATGCAATCTACCAGCAGTATCAACGAGAATTACGTCTGTTCCCT
This sequence comes from Candidatus Stercoripulliclostridium sp., assembly GCA_045631675.1. Taxonomy (GTDB): domain Bacteria; phylum Bacillota; class Clostridia; order Christensenellales; family DTU072; genus Stercoripulliclostridium_A. The sequence goes on along the minus strand of JAZQVF010000148.1, from coordinate 843 downwards.
TTGCTTTTTGTGAAGCTATTGCATCAAATACTACAGCAGCAGGATCAGAGCCTTCAGTGCTTTTGATTATTCTAACACCCGCTCTATTAGCCCACACTTCCAATTGTTCACTTGCCGCAGCTCTAAAAGTGTCAGCAGCCGCAACCACCACGCTCTTACCTTGTGTAGTAAAAAGTTTAGCAAGTTTTCCAATAGCAGTCGTTTTACCAACGCCATTAACGCCTGCAACAAGTATTACAAGTGGATATTCGTATTCGGGAATTTCATAATCAATGCTTTCAAGCATTATTCTTTTTAACTCATTCCTTGCTTTATCAGGGTCAGTAATCTTTTTTTCAAATATAGTTTCTTTGAGTTCGTCAATTATAGATTCAGTGGCAGTGATTCCCATATCTGCTGAAACCATTGCGTATTCAAGTTCTTCATAGAATTCATCGTCTAAATCGCGTGCCTTAAACGCCTCAAACAATTTCTTTCCTAAACTATCTTTAGTCTTTTTCAAACCCTCTTTAATTTTATTGAAAAAACCCATTACTTAGCCTCCTGAGATGATTGCTCTTCCTTATTCTTCTTTATTTCGGCGTGCTTTTCAGCCTCTTCAAGTTTAACTCTAACAGTCTTAGAAACACCTTTTTCTTGCATAGTTACACCGAACAAAGTATTACATAATTGCATCGTGGGTTTTCTATGCGTAACAACGATGAATTGGGTATGCTTTGAGAATTTATTAAGATATTGCGCAAATAATCTTGCATTAGTTTCGTCTAATGCCGCTTCAATTTCATCAAGAATACTAAATGGCATTGGATTAAGTTTGATAATTGCAAATAATATTGCAATAGC